>NZ_JBICRM010000042.1:0-85977 GCF_043197025.1 Nonomuraea marmarensis | reverse complement strand
GGCTGGCGATGGGCACCGGCACCGACGCCGCCATCGAGGCCGGCGACCTGACGCTGGTCAGGGGCGATCTGCGGGTGGCCGCCGATGCGATCAGGTTGTCGCGCCGGACGCTCGGCACGATCAAGGGCAACCTGTTCTGGGCGTTCGCCTACAACGTGGCCGCTCTGCCGCTGGCCGCGCTCGGCCTGCTCAACCCGATGATCGCGGGGGCGGCGATGGCCTTCTCCAGCGTATTCGTGGTGAGTAACAGCCTGCGGCTGCGCCGGTTCAAGTAAGCCCGATGGGATGGCTCCGAGCGCCGACTCGGAGCCATCCCAATCGCGGGTCAGGGGGCGATGCCCACGCCTCCGCGCCGGGCCAGCGCTCGCTCCTGCGCCGCCGTCAGCGCGGGCCAGTGCCGCGCCCCGGGGCGCGGCAGCACCCGCGAAGCGTAGTCGGCGGGGACGAAGCCCGGATCGTGGAAGCAGCCGGTGCCGTAGGTGGCGTCGAAGGCCGGGCAGGACGCGGCCACCGACGCGGCCGTGGGCTTGACGCCGGTGCGCACCCAGGCCGACAGCGCCGAGATCGCGTTGGCGTACTCCGCGATGCTCAGCCCGCTGTGCTCGCTTTCCCGGGTGAAGGTCTGTACGAGGTGCTCGTCGGAGTGGGCGCCCTCCAGGCTGGCGCGGTAGGCCGCTTCGTGTTCGACGAAGGCCGTGGGGTCGTCGATCGCGTGCACGGTGAGTACGGGGATCGAGACCGCGCCGGTGACGTCGCTGTCGAAGGACAGATCCCGCACGGCCGACTGGTCGGGGGAGAATCGTTCGACACCGGCGTTGAGCGCCTTGTCGTCGTGGGATCCGGAGTAGCGGACGTTCCGGTTGCCGAACGGGTTACGCCCGCCGAGCCGATTGTGCACGATGTCGCGGAAGGTGAAGGTGGCGAACCTGAGGTGTGACTCCAGCGTCCGCTCGGGGATCTTCGTCACGGCGAGGATGTCGTCGAGGTTGCGTTGCTGCTCGGGCGTGCGGTCTTCGGGCTTGGCGTCGTAGCCGGTGCACTCGCGCAGCCGGGCGCGCAGGCCTTCCGTCGTCATCGTGGAGGACTTGCGCAGTCCCATCCACAGCGGATACTGCGGCTCGGACGGGCGCGGGTGGTTCTGGCAGTAGTACTGGTAGACCACGCGCAGGTCCACCCGGTAGTCGTAGCCGCGCGAACCGCCCGCCAGCACGCCGCTGGTGAGCAGCACTCCGTCGTACGGCGACTTCGGGCCGTGCCCGTAGATCTCCGCGACCTTGGCGGCGACGTCGCCGCCCCAGGACTGGCCGTGCACGAAGGTCCGCTGCGGTCGCCCGAACCTCTCGACGAACAACCGCCGCAGGTTCTCGGTGTCCTCGGCTCCCATCCTGGTCCCGTAGCCGCCGCGGCGGTAGGCCGAGCCCGCCCAGGCGTAGCCCTCGCGTACCATCACCGACCAGCGGTCGAGGTCGTCGGGACTGCGTTCGGGGTCGGACTCCTCGGTCAGATCTGGTCCCCCGTGGGCGTGCATGACCAGCGACCCGTTCCAGGCTTCGGGGATGGCGATCATGTAGTGGGCGCCGTTGGCGTCCTGCCCTCGGTAGCAGGTCGCCTGTCGCGAGAGCGACGCCGGGCAGGGCGCTGGGTCGGGCCCGGCCGTCGCGGCGGCGGGTGAGCCGAGCGCGACGAGCAGGGGTCCGATGAGAATGCCGGTCAAGGTGGCTGACCGGCGTCGTCGGGATCTGGAGACTGTCTGGGGGGTGTGGGCGGGCACGTCGTCCTCCTTTGTCACTCCGCGCCTCACTGCGGCGCGGCGCTCTGATGTTAGGAAGGACGGTCTGTTAACCATATGTTTCGTCCATTGAGTTCGTAGATCGCGCCGCTTGATCGAGGCTACGAGGGTAGATGCCCGATATGTCCGTTGGAGGGGGCGTCATGGCACAGGGCAGTGTCTTCGACCAGGTGCTGGACTATTCGCACCGCGCCGACCCGTACCCCTTGTATGCCGAGCTCCGCAAGACCCCGGTGGCGCGGCAGGAGGACGGTCGCTACGTGGTCAGTACGTACCGGGAGATCGTCGCGCTGCTGCACGACCCGCGGGTGAGCTCGATCCGTCCCGAGGAAGCGGCCCCGCCCGGAGTGCCTCCGTCGTTCATCCGCCGCGATCCGCCCGACCACGATCGGCTGCGGCAACAGGTGATGCGGCACTGGGGGCCGCCGTGCGCGCCCGGCCGCATCGAGGGCATGCGGGGTGAGATAGCCGCGCTCATCACCGAGCTGATCGACGGTTTCGAGGGCCGGAGCAGGGTGGACATCGTCGACGACTTCGCCTATCCGCTGCCGGTGACGGTCATCTGCCAGCTCCTGGGTGTCCCGCGGGAGGACGAGCCACGCTTCCACGCCTGGGCCGCGGCGCTGATCGAGACCCTCGACCCGCGGGCAGGAGAGGCCGAGGAGCGGCGGCGCTTCGCCGTACAGACGGAGCTGGGCGCCTATCTGGACGAGCTGGTCGCGGCCCGCCTGCGCCGGCCGGGCGACGACCTGCTGTCCGCGCTGGTCACCGACGACGACCCCGGCGGGCGGATGGCGCGGGAGGACGTGGTGAGCACCGCCTCGTTGCTGCTCATCGCCGGGCACGAGACCACCGTCAACCTCATCACCAACGGCATGCTGACGCTGCTGCGCCATCCTGACGTGCTCGGCAGGCTGCGGCGCGACCCCGGCGTGGTCGTCCCTCTGGTCGAAGAGCTGCTGCGGTACGAGCCGCCGGTGCACTTCCCGGCCCAGCGCACCGCTCTGGCCGACATCGAGATCGCCGGCACCGTCATAGCCGAGGGCGCCAGGATCACCCTGGCGCTGGCCGCCGGCGACCGTGACCCGCGGCGGTTCCGCGATCCCGACCGGTTCGATCCCGATCGGGTGGACAACCAGCATCTCGGCTTCGGCAGCGGCATCCACTACTGCTTCGGGGCTCCCCTGGCCCGGCTGGAGACGCAGCTCGCCCTGTCCGAGCTGGCCCGCCGCCTGGAGGATCCCCGGCTGGTCGCCGACCCGCCGCCGTACCGGCGCAGCCCGGCGCTACGCGGCCCGCACCACCTCCTCGTGGAGGTCTCGAACACCGGCGTCTGAGAGTTGCCGTGCGGGAGCCAACAGTCCATGCCAGGACACGCCCGGAAATTTGGGCGGGAAGTATCAAAGGATGTTCCATTGACACCAACCTTGGGCTGGTGTTCAAATGGCACCACTCGACGGCAGGGCAAGCGGCAAAATGTGACCTCGCTTGCCACTCTCACTTGGAGCGGCGCGATGAAGATCCAACCCCTCGCAGCCGGAGCGTCCGCGATGCTCCTCGCCGCCGCCCTGACCGCCTGCGGCGGCGGTGGCGATTCCGAGACCTCGGCAGGCGCCGGTACGACGATCACCTACTGGGCCAGCAACCAGGGCGCGAGCCTGCAGAACGACAAGGACGTCCTGACCCCCGAGATCGCGAAGTTCACCCAGCAGACCGGGATCAAGGTCAAGCTCGAGGTCGTGCCGTGGACCGACCTCACCAACAACACCTTGTCGGCGGCCGTCAGCGGCCAGGGCCCGGACGTGCTCAACATCGGCAACACCAACGCGGTGACCTTCCAGTCGACCGGCGCGTTCCTGCCCTTCGACGACGCCGCGCTGCAGAAGATCGGCGGCAAGGACCGCTTCGTGGCGAGCTCCTTCGCCACGGCGGGCAAGGCGGGTGAGCCGCCCACCTCGATCCCGCTCTACAGCCAGGTCTACGCGCTGTATTACAACAAGAAGCTGTTCCAGGACGCCGGTCTGAAGCCGCCCACGACGTGGGAGGAATTGATCGCGGCCGCACAGAAGTTGACCGATCCCGCGAAGAAGAAGTACGGCATCGTCATCCCGGGCGCCACCGTCAACGCCAGCATGCACTTCGCCTACATCTTCAGCGAGCAGAACGGCGGCTCCGCCTTCGACGCCGCGGGCAAGCCTGCGTTCACCACCCCCGGCATGATCGCCGGCGTCAAGCAGTACGTGGACCTGCTGGCGAAATACCACGTCGTCAACCCGAGCGCCGCGCAGTACAGCGACTCCGCGCAGGCCGCCGGCGACTTCGCCCGGGGAGACGCCGCGATGTACATGGCGCAGACCTCCGGCATCAACGTGCTGGCGCAGAACGGCATGAAGCCCGACGACTACGGCATCGTGCCGATCCCGGCCCCGGCCGCCGGCAAGAAGATCTCCAGCTTCGTCGCCGGGACCAACATCTCGGTGTTCAAGAACAGCAAGAACGTCGACGCGGCCCTCCAGTTCGTCAAGTTCATGACCAGCGACGACGAGCAGAAGATCCTCAACAAGGCCTACACCACGCAGCCCCCGATCCAGGGCGTGCCCGCGGCCTTCACCGACGACCAGGAGAAACTCGACACCTTCACCGAGATCCTCTCCAGCTACGCCAAGCCGCTGCCGCTCGTCCCGGGCATCCAGGCGTTCCAGGCCAACGTCGGCGGCGCGGCCGTCGCGCTGGTCGCCAAGGCCGCGACCGGAGCGCAGGTCGGCGACGCCGAGGTGCAGGCCGCGCTGGAAGAGGCGCAGCAGAAGATGGGGGCGAGCTGATCATCGTTTCCCCCACCGACAACCGACCGAACCACGGGTTGCGGCCCAGCGAGCGGCCTCCCGAGGAGAACGAGATGGCAGCGACGACGTTCCCCAGGCGGCCCGCGCGGGCGCCGAAAGACGGGCCGGGCCCGGACGAGGTCCGGCCGCGCGGGCTCAGACGCATCAACTGGACCCGGGCGGCCCCCTACCTGCTGATCCTCCCGGCGGTGGCGTTCGAGCTGCTCGTGCACGTCATCCCGATGATCGTCGGGATCTTCATGAGCCTCATCGAGCTCACCCAGCTGTTCATCACCAACTGGTCGGCGGCGCCGTTCGCGGGGCTGGGCAACTTCGGGGTGGCGCTCGACTTCTCCGGGCCGCTCGGCCAGCAGCTGCTGCGCTCCTTCGGGATCACGCTCGGCTTCACGGTGCTGGTCATCGGGGTCTCGTACGCGTTCGGCATGGCGGCCGCGATCGTGCTCCAGCGGCCGATGCGCAGCCGGGGCTTCCTGCGCACGTTGTTCCTGATCCCGTACGCGCTGCCCGCGTACGCCGGGATCATCGTCTGGAAGTTCATGCTGCAGCGCGACAACGGCCTGCTCAACCAGTTCATCGTGGACGTGCTGCACCTGGTGGACGACCGGCCGTTCTGGCTGATCGGCGGGAACGCGTTCGTCTCGGTGGTGGTCGTGTCGATCTGGCAGCAGTGGCCGTTCGCGTTCCTCATGTCGATGGCGGGCATGCAGAGCATCCCGGACGAGCTGTACGAGGCGTCGGCGATCGACGGCGCGAGCACCTGGCAGCAGATGCGGCACATCACGCTGCGGATGATGCGGCCGATCAGCGCGGTCCTGCTGCTCCTGCTCTTCCTGTGGACGTTCCGCGAGTTCAACACGCCCTACGTGCTCTTCGGGCCGACCCCGCCCGCGTCCGCCGACCTGCTGACCGTGCACATCTATTCCAGCTCGTTCATCACCTGGAACTTCGGCCTGGGCTCGGCGATGTCCGTGCTGCTGATGTTGTTCCTCGTCGTGGTCGCGGGCCTGTGGGCGCTGTGGAACAGGAGAGTGAGCCGCAATGCGTGAGCAGACGTCGTTCCGCGTCTTCCGCTGGGTGGTGCTGGTCCCGCTGGCCGTGTTCACGATCGTGCCGCTCTACGTGGTGCTGACCTCGGCGCTGAAGCCGCTGCGGGACGTGCAGGGCGAGTTCCAGTGGTGGCCGACGCATCCGACGCTGGCGCCGTTCGTCGACATGTGGTCGACCGTGCCGCTGGCCGACTACTTCGTCAACAGCCTCGTCGTGACGTTCTCGTCGATGGTGTTCAGCGTCGTCATCGCGATCTTCGCGGCGTACGCGATCTCGCGTTATCGCTTCCGCGGCCGGGGCGCGTTCTCCGGGGTGATCCTGTCGACGCAGATGTTCCCGGGGGTGTTGTTCCTGCTGCCGCTGTTCATCATCTTCGTCAACATCGACCGGAGCCTCGGCTTCACCTTCCTCTACCAGACGCGGATCGGGCTGATCGTCACCTACCTGACCTTCACCCTGCCGTTCTCGATCTGGATGCTGGCCAGCTACATGGACAGCATCCCGCGGGCCCTGGACGAATCGGCGAAGGTGGACGGCACGACGGCGCTGGGCGCGTTGTTCCGGGTGCTGCTGCCCGCCGCCCGGCCCGGCATCATCGCGGTCGCCGTCTACGCGTTCATGACCGGCTGGGGCGAGATCCTGTTCGCCTCGCAGCTGACCAACAGCGAGACCCGTACGCTGTCGGTCGGCATGCAGAGCTACGCCACCGAGACGAACGTCTACTGGAACCAGGTCATGGCGGCGGCGCTGGTGGTCAGCGTGCCGATCGTGGCCGGCTTCCTCATCCTGCAGCGCTACCTCGTGACCGGCCTGACGGCCGGCGCGGTGAAGTAGGGCTCGTCATGCCGCTGGACGTCATCTGCGTCGGGGTCGTCACCGTCGATACCATCACCACGATCGACCGGTTGCCCCCTGCGGACGGCCGGGTGGTCGGCGAGCCGTTCACCGTCGCCGGGGGCGGCCCGGCCGCGACGGCGGCGGTCGCGCTGGCCCGGCTGGGCGCCCGCGTCGGGTTCTGCGGCGTCGTCGGCGCCGACGAAGCGGGCCGGCTGAGCAGGAAACTGCTGGAGGACGAGGGTGTGGACACCACGTGGCTGCGCGCCAGGCCCGGCGTCCGCACGCCGCAGAGCATGATCATGGTGTCCCGGATGTCCGGCACGCGGGCGATCGTCACCTCGCCCTCGACCGCGCCCGACGCGGCGCCGCGCGGCATGGCCCGCTGGTTGCACGCCGACCAGACCGGCTACGCCGCCGCCCGCGCGGCCTTGGGCGGTGGGACGTCGCTCAGCCTCGACGGTGGCAACCCGATCCCCGGCCTCGACCTGGCGGGCGTCGAGCTGTACGCGCCGACCGCCGGATCGTTGCGCGCCGCGTTCCCTGCCGCTGACCTGAGGGTGAGCCTGCGGGCCGCCGCCGCGGCGGGCGCCCGGCAGGTGGTGGCGACTCTGGGCGGCGACGGTTGCGACGTCCTGGTGGCGGGCGAGCTGACGCACGTCCCCCCGGTGCCGGTCGAGCCCGTGTCCACGATGGGCGCCGGCGACGTCTTCCACGGCGCGCTGCTGGCCGGGCTGGTCGAGGGCCGGTCGCTGGTCGAGGCGGCGCGGCGGGCCAACCTCGTGGCGGCGCTCTCGTGCCGCGCGCTCGACGGCAGGAGCGGCATACCCCGCGCCGCCGAGGTGGAGCAATGGCTGTCCGCGGCGCGTCCCGCGCCGCGGTCCGATTGAGAACGGAGAATGATGTCTGGGAATTCTGTGGCCCCCCAAGAACACGTGATGCGCAGGTTGACCGCCCCGCTGGAATCGGCCGAGGGCGGTTTCGCCATGCTCGCGCTGGACCAACGGGAGTCACTGCGCCAGATGTTCCCCCTTGTCAACGGCCAGGAAGCAGCCGACGAGGCGCTGCGCGAGTTCAAGTCAACGGCGACACGGGTGCTGTCACCGCTGGCCTCCGCGGTGCTGCTCGACCGGCTGTACGGCGTGGCCGACGCCGCGCCCGAGTCGCTCGCGTCCAGCCTGATCCTGGCCGCCGACGTGCTGGAGCAGCCGCCGGGCCAGCCGGTGCTCACGACTCATCTCGACCCCGCCGTCACCCCCGAGTACGTCCGCCAGGTCGGGGCCGCCGCGTTGAAGTTCCTGGTGATCTGGCGGGCCGACGGCGACCCGGCCGAGCGCGAGCGGCTGGTCCGCTCGTTCCTCGACGTGGCCGCCGCCGCCGAGGTCCCCAGCCTGGTGGAGGCGATCGTACGGCCGGCCGCCGGCCAGACCTGGACCCCGGAGGAGCGGCACGCCGCCATCCTCCAGGCGGCCAGGGAGATCGCCACGCTGGGCGGCACGATCTACAAGGCGGAGGTGCCCGGGTACCAGCCGGGTGACCTGTCGCGGGTCAGGGAGCAGGCCGAACGCCTGTCGGAGATCGTCCCAGGGCCATGGGTGGTGCTGTCGAACGGGGTCGATCCCGCGGACTTCGCGCCGGCCGTACGGGAGGCCTGTCTTGGCGGTGCGAGCGGTTTTCTCGCGGGACGGGCGATCTGGGGCGATACTGTCGCTGACCCCGACACGCTGGGCGCGCTGACCCACCGCTCGGCGGAGAGGTTGCGCGCGCTGACTGCCATCGTGGCCGAGACGTCACGAGGGAGCCTAGGAACCTCACAATGACCAAGGAAAACTTCCGTTACACCTCCGCGCCGGAGCGCCGGGATCGGCTGGTGCAGTTCATCACCGAACAGGGCTACTGCACGATCACCGAGCTGTCGAAGGCGTTCGCCGTGTCGGAGATGACGATCCGCCGCGACGTGCTGCGGCTGACCGAGCAGGGCAAGGTACGCGCGTTCCGCGGCGGCGTGGGCTCACTGTCCAAGCAGGAGATGGAGGGCAGCGACTACCACCTGCGGGACATGAAGATGGCCGACGCCAAGCGGGCCATCGCGCTGAAGGCCATCGAGATGGTCGGCGCGGGTTCGGTGGTGGCCATCGACGCGGGTACGACGACCCGCCAGGTGGCCGACCTCCTGCCCGCCGACCGGAACATCACGGTCGTCACCCATTCGTTCCCGGTGGTGTCGAGCCTGATCGGGCGCAGCGGCACCGACGTGATGTGCCTGGGCGGGTTGCTGCACCCGGAGTCGTTGTCGTTCGACGGCCCGGCGACCCTGTCGGCGATCTCCAATCTGCAGGTGGAGACGTTGTTCCTGGCCGCCAGCGGGATCGGCGAGCGGGGCGCGTTCTGCGGCAACGGGTTCGACGCCATTACCAAGCGGGCGCTGATCGAGGTGGCCGAGCACGTCGTGCTGCTCACCGACTCCTCGAAGTTCTACGCCTCCGCCATGGTGAAGATCTGCGACTGGGACGCGATCGACCGCGTCATCATCGACGACCGCATCACGGACGAGCAGCGCACCATGCTCCAGCAGCAGGACATCGACGTGGTGACGGTGGCCACCGCGCCGCGCGAGCTGGCCAGCGGCGCCGCCTCATGACCCGGCACCGCGTCGCGGTCATCGCGGGCGACGGCATCGGCCAGGAAGTGGTGCCGGCCGCGCTCGGCTGCCTCGACCTGGTGGCCGCGCGGCACGGCGTCCACCTCGACTGGCACCACCTCGACTGGGGCTCCGACCACTACCGGGAACACGGCCGGATGATGCCGGTCGACGGGCTGGACATCCTGGCCGAGCATGACGCGATCTTCCTGGGCGCGGTCGGGGTGCCGGACATCCCGGACGTCGAGACGCTGTGGGGACTGCTGATCCCGATCCGGCGGCGGTTCGAGCAGTACGTCAACCTGCGGCCGGTCAGGACGTTGCCCGGAGTGCGCTCGCCGCTGGCCGACGCGGGCCCGATCGACCTGGTCGTGGTCCGGGAGAACAACGAGGGCGAATACTCCGAGATCGGCGGCCGGATGTACCACGGCCTGCCGGAGGAGGCGGCGGTGCAGGAGGCGGTGTTCACCCGCCGCGGCGTCACCCGGGTCGCCCGCTACGCCGCCGAGCTGGCCGCCGGCCGGAGCGGGCGGCTCACCTCGGCCACCAAGAGCAACGGGATCGTGCACACGATGCCGTTCTGGGACGAGGTGGTCCGGGAGGTGCTGGCGGAGTTCCCAGATGTGGAGCTGCGCAGCGAGCTGATCGACGCGCTGGCCGCGAGCCTGGTGCTGCGCCCCGCCCGTTACGACGTGATCGTGGCGTCCAACCTGTTCGGCGACATCCTGTCCGATCTGGCGGGCGCGGTCACCGGGTCGATCGGGGTGGCTCCGAGCGCCAACCTCAACCCGGAGCGGCGGCACCCGTCGATGTTCGAGCCCGTGCACGGGTCGGCGCCGGACATCGCCGGGCAGGGCGTGGCCAACCCGGTCGGCCAGCTCTGGAGCGGCGCGATGATGCTCGACCACCTGGGCCACCCCAAGGCCGCCGCCGAGCTGACGGCGGCCTTCGAGGCGGCGCTGGCGAGCGGCGTGCGCACCCGCGACCTGGGCGGGACGGCTTCCACGGCCGAGTTCACCGAAAGCGTGCGGAAGAACATCGAGGAAGGCACGTGAAGCTCTACATCGACGGGGAATGGGTGTCCGGCGCGGGCGAGCAGCCGGTGCTCGACCGCTGGAGCGGCGAGCAGATCGGCACGGTCGCCGTGGGCACCGCTGAGCACGCCGTGCTGGCCGTGGACGCGGCCGAGCGGGCGATGCGGCTCGGGCTGCCGGTTCCGGAACGCGCCCGGGTGCTGGGCGAGGCGGCCCGGCTGGTCGCGCGGCGGGCCGAGGAGTTCGCCCGGCTGGTCACCGCGGAGACCGGCAAGCCGATCACGGCGGCGCGCGGCGAGGTGGAGCGGGCGGTGCAGACGCTGACCTGGGCGGCCGAGGAGACCCGGCGGCTGGCCGGGGAGGCCGTGCCGCTGAACGCGATCGAGTCGGGTGCCGGCACGCTCGCGCTGACCGTGCCCGAGGCCAGGGGCATCGCGGCGGCGATCACCCCGTTCAACTTCCCGGTCAACCTCGTGCTGCACAAGATCGCACCGGCGCTGGCCGCGGGCTGCGCGGTGGTGCTCAAGCCGTCGGAGAAGGCGGTGCTGGCCGCCGGGCTGCTCGCCGAGGTGTTCGCCGACGCGGGCCTGCCCGCCGGGTGGCTGAACCTGGTGACCGGGCCGCCCGCCGAGGTGGTGGACGCCTGGCTGGCCGACTCCCGGGTCGCGGTGGTCACCTTCACCGGCTCGACCCGGGTCGGCTGGGAGCTGAAGGCCCGCTCGCCGCGCAAGCTGCACGTCCTGGAGTTGGGCTCGAACACGGCGATGGTGGTCACGGCCGGCGCCGACCTGGAGCGGGCCGCCGCCGCCGCGGTGACGGCGGCCCTGTCCAACTCTGGCCAGGCGTGCGTCTCGCTCCAGCGCCTGTACGTGGCGCGCGAGGTGGCCGACCGGCTCACCGCCGCGCTCAGCGAGGCCTTCAAGTCCGTACGGCACGGCGACCCGCACGACCCGGCCACCATGGTCGGCCCGCTGATCACCCCGCAGGCCACGGCGGCGCTCAAAGCCTCGATCGACACCGCGGTGGCCGGGGGAGCGCGGCTGCTGGCCGGGGGCGAGGTCGTCGCCGGCGTGCTGACGCCGACGCTGCTCACCGACGTGGACCCGGACGGGGCGCTGGTGTGCGAGGAGGCGTTCGGGCCGCTGCTCAGCGTGCTGCCGGTCGACGACCTGGACGAAGCGATCGGCGCGGTCAACAGGTCGGCGCTGGCGCTGAACACCGCCGTCTACACGCGCGACCTGGGCGAGGCGATGCGGTTCGCCGAACGGGCGCAGGCGGGCACCGTCCTGGTCAACATGCCGCCGTCGTACCGGGCCGATCACATGCCGTACGCCGGGGTCAAGGACTCGGGGCAGGGCACCGAGGGCGTACGGTACGCGATCGAGGAGCTGCTGCACCACAAGCTCGTCGTCCTCAGGTCCTAGGACTGGGTGAAGGCGGTGTCGAAGCGGGCGTGCGGCTGGTCCCAGAGCAACGAGCGGACGAACTCCAGGGCCTTGGGCGCGCCGTGCAGGCGGCTCATCCCGGCGTCCTCCCACTCGATGGAGATCGGACCGGTGTAGCCGATCGACTCCAGGGCGCGGAAGGCGTCCTCGAAGGGCACGTCGCCGTGCCCGGCGGAGACGAAGTCCCAGCCGCGCCGCGGGTCGCCCCAGGCCAGGTGCGAGCCGAGCCGCCCGACCCGGCCGTCCTTGTCGCGCAGCCGGGTGTCCTTGCAGTCCACGTGGTAGATGCGGTCGGCGAAGTCGACGATGAAGTTGGCCGGGTTGATGTCCTGCCACATCATGTGGCTGGGGTCCCAGTTGAGGCCGAAGGCGTCCCGGCGGTCGATCGCCGCCAGGGTCCTGGCGGTGGTCCAGTAGTCGTAGGCGATCTCGCTCGGGTGCACCTCCAGGGCGAACTTGACGCCCTCGGAGTCGAACACGTCCATGATCGGGTTCCAGCGGGCGGCGAAGTCGGCGTACCCGTCGTCGATCACCTCCTGCGACACCGGCGGATACATCGCGACATAGCGCCAGATCTTGGATCCGGTGAAGCCGGTCACCACCGACGCGCCGAGCTTGCGGGCCAGGATCGCGGTCTTCTTGACCTGCTCGGTCGCCCGGGCGCGGACGCCATCCGGGTCGCCGTCGCCCCACGTGCGCGGGCCGACGATCGGCTCGTGCCGGAAGTCCAGCGGGTCGTCGCAGATCACCTGTCCCTGGGCGTGGTTGGACAGCGCCCACACGCCCAGGCCGTAGCGATCGAGGATCTCGCAGCGGGAGTCGAGGTACTTCTCGTCCTCCAGCGCCCGGTCCACGTCCAGGTGCTGGGACTTGCAGGCGATCTCCAGGCCGTCGAAGCCCCACTCGCTCGCCAGCCGGGCCACCTCCTCGAACGGCAGGTCGGCCCACTGCGCGGTGAACAGCGTGACGGGATGGGTGGCCATTCAGATCTCCTGGAGGAACTCGAGCTGGTTGCCGAAGCAGTCGTGGGTGTGGAAGCGGCAGTGGCCGGGGTAGTCCCCGTTCATCACGTACGGGATGCCGTGCGCGTCCAGCCGGGCGGCGAGCGCGTCCAGGTCGTTCACCAGGATCGCCGGGTGGCTGACCCGGTTGGGCCGGAAGTCGTCCTCGGGCAGGCCGTGCACCTCCAGCCCGCCGGTGCGGAACCAGCAGCCGACCTGCCTCATGGTCGCCGGTTTGGGCACCGGGGTGAGGCCGAGCACGCCCGCGTAGAACGCCCGCGCCTCGTCCTCCGCGCCCACGGGCATGGTGAACGTCGCGTGATGCAACCTCATGAACGTCATTGCCTCACCTCGGCCGCGTGGACCCGGTCGATGGCGTCCTTGAGGATCTTGGGCAGGTCGCGCTCCGGGATGGTGAACGAGTTCTCGTCGTCGATGGCCAGCGGCGCGCCGAAGACCACGACGCCCGCGCCGATCGCCGGGCAGCTCACGGCCTGGTCGATCGACAACCCGCCGACCGCCTGCACGGGCACGGTCGTCGCGGCGACGATCCCCGGCAGGTCGGTGAGCGGTGACAGGCGCAGCTCCCGGTGCATGTTCCGGTGATCGTGCCCGATGTGGTGCAGGACCATGCCGACGCCCAGCCGCTCCAGCCGCCGTGCCTCGGCCACCCGGTCGCCGGCGCCCATGTCGTCGCCCATCACCAGGATCCCGTGGTCGATCCCGGCCTCGCAGACCCGCTGGACGGTCGCGTCGTGCGCCCGGCCCATCACGACCACGGCGTCCGCCCCGGCCTCGGCGAACATGGTGGCCTCGCCGTACCCGCCGTCCATGATCTTGAGGTCGGCGATCAGCGGGTGGTCGGGGTACTCGCGGCGCAACGCGCGTACGGCGTGCGCGCCCTCGGCCATCACCAGCGGAGTGCCGATCTCCAGCCAGTCGGCCCCGGCCTCGACCGCGATGGCGGCCATCCGCAGACCGTCGTCCAGGTTCTTCAGGTCGAGCGAGACCTGGACCAGGCCGTGCGTCAGGTCGGCCCGCCGCAGTCCGCGAATCGACGTGCTCATCGGTTGTCCTTTCGTGCCTGCTCAAGGGTGGATACGCGGACCGCGGTGGAGCCGCCGAACCAGCGGTCCCTGGCCGCGCGCAGGAAGTCGGCCGAGGCGCGCAGTTCGTCGAAGCCGTTGACGCCGTCCTCGATGCTGATCCAGCCGTCGTACCCGGCCTCGACCAGGATGGTGAAGATCCGGTCATAGTCGTTGAGCCCGCGCCCGATCACGCCGTGCTTGAGCGCGGGCGCGTAGCCGATCGTGCCGTCGGCCTGGCGCAGGTCGTCCAGCGTGGTGCCGGGCTCCAGGAAGCGGTCGGACGCCTGCATGGTGACCACCCGGTCGATCACGCTCTCCAGGAACTCGGCCGAGTCCACTCCGGCGGTGATCGCGTTGGACGGGTCATATTGCACGCCGAAGTGCACCCGGTCGGGAATGTTTTCCACGATCCGGTGGAAGACGGCCGGGGCCTGGGCGAACTCGGGGTAGTTCCAGGTGCTGGCCTTGTAGTGGTTCTCGATGGCCAGCACGATGTCCACCTCGGCGGCCAGCGGCAGCAGCCCGCTGATCGCCTCCGACGCCCACTCCACGCCCTGCTCGACGGCCACCTGGGGGTAGCGTTGCCCGCTCAGCACCCGGCAGGTCGCGCCGGGCCCGCCCAGCCTGGCAGTGATCCGCATGAACTCGGCCTGGGCGTCGATCTCCCTGGCCCGCGCGTCCGGGTCGGGGTTGGTGAAGTCGGGCGAGGCGCACATCATCGGCATCTCGAACCCGGCGCCGGCGAGCGCCTCGCCGATCCGGTCCACCTCGTCGCCGGCTCCGGTCCAGAAGAACCCGGTGTGCAGTTCGAGCCCGTCCACGCCGAGCGCGCGGGCCTCCTCAATCCATTCGAACACGGTCTTGGTACGCCGGATCACCAGCTGATCCAGATCACCCTTTGGGAACGCTGCGATCCTCACGAAATCCCCTGTACTGGTCCCAAAATATGGGAGCAATCATACAGACTTTGGGAGAAATCTGAACTACTGTTGCTCGGGAATGAGCATTCTTGGGAGATCACTGATGAAGGCGTTGGTCAAGTACGCGAACGCGGACGGCGCGCTGGAGGTCCGCGACGTGCCCCGGCCACAGGCCGGTCCCGGCACCGTCCTGGTACGCGTGCACACCGTCGGAGTGTGCGGTTCGGACATCCACATGTGGCACGACACGCAGAGCAAGAGCTCCAAGGGCGTGCTGCCGGTGACGCTGGGCCACGAGTCCGCCGGGGTGATCGAAGCCGTCGGCGAGGGCGTCACGGGCTGGTCGATCGGCGACCGGGTGGTGTGCGAGACCGCCGCGTCGATCTGCGGTGTGTGTGCACTGTGCCGGGCGGGCCGCTACAACCTGTGCCCCTGGCGCGAGGGCTACGGGCTCAAGCGCGACGGCGCCATGGCCGAATACCTCGTGGCCGAGCCCCGGGTGCTGCACCGCATCCCGGACGGCATCGCGTACGAGCTGGCCGCCATGTGCGAGCCGTACGCGGTCGCGTACAACGCCGTCGTCGAGCGCGCCGGAGTGCGGCCCGGCGACCTGGTGGTCGTCCAGGGCGCGGGCGCGATCGGCACGCTCGCCCTGGAGGTCGCCATCCAGCAGGGCGCGGCCACCACGGTCGTGCTCGGCACGGGCATCGACGCGCACCGGCTGGAGAAGGCCAAGCAACTCGGCGCCGACCACACCATCGACATCACCCGGCAGGACCCCGTCGAGGTGGTCGCCGGGTTGCACGACGGGCTCGGCGCCGACCTGGTCGTAGACGCCACCGGGGTGAGCGCCGCACTGCGGCAGAGCATGGAGCTGGTACGCCCGGCGGGAGCCATCGCCAAGGTCGGCTGGGGGCTGCAACCGCTGGGCTTCACCCTGGACCCGCTGGTCAAGAAGGCCGTGACGCTCTACGGCTGCTACTCGCACACCTGGAGCACCTGGGAGAGCGTGTTGCGCCTGTTCGGCCTGGGCAAGCTCCGGCCTGACCTGGTGCTGGGCGGCGTCTACCCGATCGAGGAGTGGCAGGAGGCGTTCTCCGCCATGCAGCGCGGCGACAACGTCAAGTCCGCCCTGCGCCTGGACACGGCGACGTGACGGCCTCCCCGCTGCGGCTCGGCGTGCTCGGGCTGGGCGCGGTGGCGCAGGCCGTACACCTGCCGCTGCTCGCCAAGCGCCCCGACCTCTACACCATCGCGGCCGTCGCCGACCTGTCCGCCGAGGTCACCGAGGTGATCGGCGACCGGTACGGCATCCCCCCGCGCCGCCGCTTCACCGACCTCGGCGACCTGCTCGACGCGGGCGGCCTGGACGCGGTGATGATCCTGGCCCGCGGCTCGCACGCGCCCGAGGTCCGGGCGGTGTTCGAGCGCGGCCTGCCGGTCTTCTGCGAGAAGCCGCTCGCCTACACCCTCGCCGAAGTCGACGACCTGGCCGCCCTCGGCGGGCGCATCCTGGTCGGCTACATGAAGCAGTACGACCCGGCGGTCATCGCGGCGGAGCGGGCGCTGGCCGAGGTGGACGACATCCGCAGCATCGAGGCGACTGTGCTGCACCCGACCGGGGCCTCCCAGCTCGCACTGGCCCGGGTGGTCGGACCGACCGCACCGCTCCCGCCGGACCTCCAGGACGCGACCGACCGCGAGTTGTGGCGGGACGCCGTGGGGGACGCGGAGGAGTCGCTGTGGCGGGCCTACCGCGGCTGCCTGGTGAGCAGCCTCGCGCATGATCTGTCCATCATGCGAAGTTTCGGTACGCCGCCCGCCACCGTGGAGTTCGCCGACATCTGGCGGCAGACCTCCCGGCACACCCGGCGCGACGTGGGCCGCGACCGCAAGTCGTTCGGCGAGCACCCGCCGTCGATCTCGGCCACCGGCACCCTCGCCGCCGGCGGCCGGTACACCCTGGCCTGGCACTACCTGCCCGACTTCCCCGCCTACCGGGAGACGGTCCGGGTCGTGCACGGCCGCGGCACCGTCGAGCTGACCTTCCCCTCGCCGTACCTGCTGCACGCCCCCACCGAACTGGTCGTCACCACGCTGGACGGCGACGCCGAGCGCCGGGTGGTGCGCCGCAGCGTCACCGAGGCGTTCGAGACGCAGCTCGAAGCGTTCCACGCGTACGTCCGCGAGGGCACGCCGCCGAGGTCCGGGCTGGCCGAGGGCCGCGCCGACGTCCTGACCTGCCAGCAGATCGTGGCCGCCTACGCCGCTCGCACCGGCGCGCAGGTCGGCGGCGAGGTCGGCCGCCTGGTGAAGGAGCGTCTGTGATCCGCGTCGCCATCATCGGATACGGCCTGGCCGGACGCGTCTTCCACGGACCGCTGGTCAGCGCCGACCCGTCCTACGCCGTGCGCGGCATCGTCACCGCGAACCCGGAGCGGGCCGCGGCCGCCGCGTCCCGTCATCCGGACGCCCGCATCCTGTCCGGCCCGGAACAGGTGTTGTCCGGCGACTTCGACCTGGTCGTGGTCGCCGCGCCCACCCCCAGCCATGTGGAGCTGGCCACCATGACCGTGGGCGCCGGGCTGCCGACGGTCGTGGACAAGCCGCTGGCCGTGCGCGCCGCCGACGCCGAGCGGCTCATCACGCTCGCCGAACGCGGCGGGGTGCCGCTGACCGTCTTCCAGAACCGCAGGTGGGACGGCGACTTCCGGACGGTACGGCGACTCGTCACCGAAGGGCTGCTAGGCGACGTGTGGCGATTCGAGTCCCGCTTCGAGTGGCTGAGCGCCCGGCCCCGGCCCGCCTGGAAGGTCGGCACCGCCGGGCAGGACGGCGGCGGCGTCGCCTACGACCTGGGCGCGCACCTCGTCGACCAGGCCATCCAACTCTTCGGCCCGGTCAAAGAGGTGTACGGCGAGCTGGACCGGCACCGGGAGAACGCGGTGAACGACGACGACAGCTTCATCGCGCTGACCCACGAGTCCGGGGTCCGGTCGCATCTGGGGATGAGCAGCCTGGTGGCGCAGCGCGGGTTCCGGTTCCGGGTGCTGGGGTCGGCGTCGGCGTACGGCAAGTGGGGGCTGGATCCGCAGGAGTCGCAGCTCGCCTCGGGGATGTCGCCGCTGGACGACGCCTTCGGGCTGGAGCCCGCACAGGCCTACGGAATCCTCGGGCGGGACGGCGAGGGCTCGCCGCTGCCCACCGAGCGCGGCGCCTATCGCGCCTTCTACGCCCAGTTGGCCGAAGCCCTGGCGGGCGGAGGTCCGGTGCCGGTCGATCCGCGGGACGCGCTCGCCGCCCTCCGCATCATCGAGGACCTGCACGAACGCCACGGCTAGCCGTACCCAGGAAAGGAGCGCCCGCCGATGACGGCGGGCGCTCCTTCTTCGCTCAGAGGGTCTTGGCGTACGGGTCCCAGGTCTCCGGGATGGGGGCGGTGAGCGGTGCGCTGCTTTCCACCTGGACGGTCTCGCGGCGTTCGAGGGACTCCGAGATGGCGGCCATCGTGTCGAGGACGTGGTAGGCGAGCCGGCCCGACGCGCGGTGCGGGACGTCGGCGCGGGCCGAGCGGGCGATGTCCAGCGTGCCGAGACCGCGGCCGCCGACCGGGCCGGAGCAGGGCACGGTCGTCCACTCCTGGTCGTCGCCGCGCCGCAGGTACAGGTCGCCGTCGAAGTGGTTGGGATCCGGGATGGACAGCGTGGCCTCCGAGCCGACGATTTCCACGTGCCCCACCCGGCGGTGCGGCGAGTCCCAGCTCAGCACGCTGGTCGAGGTCTGCCCCGACTCGAACTCGGCGATGATGCTCACATAAGTCGGGACTTGTGCCGAAATATCCTGACCAGCCTTGGGACCGACCAGCAGCCGCCTGACCGGCCGGGCGATCCGCCCCACCGCCGTCACCGCGGCGAACGACCCGAGCGACTGGGTGAGCGCCGTCAGATAGTACGGTCCCATGTCCCACAGCGGCCCGGCGCCGCGCGACAACAACACCTCCAGGTTGCGGTGGTCGGCCACCGGCCCCGGCGTCTCGAACAACGTCAGCCCGGTCAGCGGCACCCCGATGTCGCCCCGGTCGATCATCCGGCGGGCCGTCTGGAGCCCCGCGCCGAGGAAGGTGTCCGGCGCACCGCCGACCCGCAGCCCCGCGGCGTCGGCCTTCTCGAGCAGTTGCCGCCCGCTCTCCCGGTCGAGTGCGAACGGCTTCTCCGTCCACACGTGCTTGCCGGCGTCGAGTGCCGCCGTCGACACCTCGGCATGCGCCGCCGGGATGGTCAGGTTGACGATGATCTCCACGTCGGGGTGCTGGAGAGCCTGCTCGGGCGTGCCCGACTCGGCCACGCCGTACGCCTCGGCCTGCTCGGCGGCCCGCTCGGGCAGCAGATCGGCGACGATTCTGACGTCCAGGTCGGGGAACGCGGTGAGGTTCGTCAGGTACTGCTCGCTGATCTTGCCCGCGCCGATGACGCCGACACCGACCGCGCTCATGCGGTTACCCGCGCGTTGAAGTACGCGAAGCTGGCCGCGATGGCCTCGAAGATGTCGCCGTCGTACTCGTCGAACTCGACCACCCCGGCCTCCAGTCGCGGCGCGGCGTCGAGGATCTCCGGCCACAGCATCTTGCCCTGACCGGCGGGACGCTGCTGCAGGTTCTCCCGGTTGATCGGGCCGTCCTTGAGGTGCAGGAAGTGCACCCGGTCGCGCTGCCTGCCGAGCAGTTCGAGCACGTCCTCGCCACCGACCGCCACCCAGTAGGCGTCCACCTCGAGCAGCACGTCCGGCCGTACCCGGTCGACCAGGCACTCGAGCGCGGTGCGGCCACCGAACCGGCGCTCCAGCTCCCACCAGTGGTTGTGATAGCCGACCCGCAGACCGTACTCCTCGGCCTTTTCAGCGGCCCTGTCGAGATATCCGGCGATCCGGTCCACATCAGCCTCGGACGTCCAGAACTGTTCGGGAATGAACGTGTCGATCACCGTGCCGGCGCCGAGCTCCTTCGCGGCCGTGAAGACCGCGTCGAGGTCGACGTCTACCAGCGAGGAGGTCATCGTCGGCGAGGCCAGGCCGGTGTCCCGGACCGCGGCCAGGAACTCGGGACCGCGCGAGTACAGCTTGTAGGAGGACTCGATCTGCCGGTAACCGATGTCCGCGACCTTGACGAGCGTGCCGGGCAGGTCCTCCTCGATGGCATTGCGGACGCTGTAGAGCTGGAGGGAGAGGGATGGGAGGGGCACAGTCAACCTTTCGCCGTGGATGCGCCGCCCCGGTCGACACTGTGGCGGTCCGCACCAACATGTTACTAAATTAACGAATATCTGTGAATTAGGCACCATGTCAAGGTGCGATCCCCACCAGACCGCCCACCGTCAGCCCTTGGTCGCCCCTCCCGTGAGGCCCTTGACGAACTGCTTCTGCGGGAAGAGGTAGCAGATCAGCACCGGCAGCGTGGCCAGGAACATCAGCGCGAACACGGTGCCGAAGTCGGCCTGGTACTGGCCGATCGACCGCCGCGGGGGTTCACCGGCAGTGGTCCCGCGTGGCAACATCCCCAGAGACGAGATGCCGAGGAGGCGGCGATGACGACGAATGACGAGGTGCTCACCGCGGACCAGGTGGAGCAGTTCCTGGACAAGGGCTACGTCCTGCTGCGCGAGTGCTTCACCCGGGAGGCGGCCGAGCAGTACACCGGATCCATCTGGGACCGGCTCGGCTACGAAGCGGACGACCCCTCGACGTGGGCGCTGCCGTCGGTGCACATGCCGGCGCACCAGCGCATCGACATCCGCACGTTCGCGCCCAAGGCGTGGCGGGCGGCCTGCGAGCTGGTCGGCGGTGCGGAGCGCATCTCCACCGAGCAGCCGTACACCTGGTCGGACGGCTTCATCGTCAACCTGCGGCAGGACGCCGACCGGCCGTGGCAGCCGGCCTCCAACGAGTCGCCCGGCTGGCACGTCGACGGCAACTTCTTCCGGCACTATCTCGACTCGCCCGAGCAGGGCCTGCTCACCCTGGTGTTGTGGTCCGACGTCGAGCACCAGGGCGGCGCGACTTTCATCGCCACCGACTCGGTCGGCCCGGTCACGCGGTTCCTGGCCGAGCACCCGGGCGGGCTCCTGCCGTCGCCCGACCCCGACGACGACACCCCGGTCATCCCGTACGCCGACCTGGCCCGGCAGTGCACCGAGTTCGTCGAGGCCACCGGCCAGGTCGGCGATGTGTACCTGGTGCATCCGTTCGTGCTGCACGCCAAGTCGCAGAACGTCCTGCGCAGGCCGCGCTTCATCACCAACTCGACGCTGATCCTGGCCGAGCCGATGCGGTTCGACCGGCCAGAACCCGGCGAGCATTCGCTGGTGGAGCGGGCCGTGCTCCGGGCGCTCGGCGTCGACCGGTACGACTTCACCCCGGCCGGGCCGCGTACCCGTCTGGTGTCGGAGCTGTCCAAGACCCACGAACGCATGCTCGCCGAGGAACGCCGGCGCCTGGCGGCGACGGGCCGTACAGACGGGCACTGACGATGCGACCGTGAGCGCTGGGGCCGCCACCGTGGAGCGGCCCCAGCGCTGGAGCGCCGTATGACCTGCTGGTCAGTGTCCGGGCAACAGGGACTTGGCGATGTAGGCGACGATGACCTTGTTGCCGTCGACCGCCTCGGCGACGATGAAGTCGACCGCGATGCTGCACAACGCGTACGCGTCGGCGGTCGTCAGCGCACCTTGGGTGACCTCGACGAGATAGGCGACCGCCTGCTTGACGGCGATCTGCAGCGCGACGTCGAGGTCGGCGTCGATGCCCATGCACCAGAAGTACTTGTCGCTCTCCGCCCGCGGCCACTCGAGGCTCGCGCCCTTGCGCACGATGAACTGCGCGGTGAACGCCATCGAGTGCTCGACGGCGGTCTGGTCGACTTCACCGTGGCCCTGCGCGCCGTGCGTGTCGCCGGTGTAGAACATGGCGCCCGGTTGGAAGACCGGCAGGTACAGGGTCGTCCCGGCGACGAGGTCGCGGAAGTCCAGGTTGCCGCCCCACCGGTTCGGCGGGTTGGCGGAGACGAAGCCGGCCGACGTGGGCGGCGCGACCCCGGTGATCCCGGCGAACGGCTTGAACGGGACCTTGATGCCGTGCCCGAACGAGTAGTGGCGGCCCGAGCGGTCCAGCCGGAGCAGCCGGGTCGAGGCCGTGTCCAGCAGGTCGCCGCAGACTCCCCGGCCGGGGCCGGTGCTGTTGACGCCGTACGGGACGCGCGGCGAGACGTCCAGGATACGGATCTCCAGTACGTCTCCCGGTTCGGCGCCCCTCACCTCGACCGGGCCGGTGAGGATGTGGCCGCTGGAGCCGGCCGGGCGGGGGTTCTTCGCGACCTCCGCCAGCTCGGGCAGCACCTGGTCGGCGGGCACGCCCAGGGCCTCGAAGTAGGCGACGGGCCCCTGGGCGGCGGACACGCCGGACTGGTTGACGGCGTCGATCCTGACGACCGTGCCGGAGTCCACGGTCAGCACCGGCGCCCGATCAGTGGGGAAATATCCCCAGATCGCGGTCTCCTGGGTGGTCTTGAGTACGACGGGTTTGGGGTAGCTCTGGCGCGACGTGGTGGCCTCACTGGTGGATGTCATGGCGGTACCGAGGGTCAGTCCGGCCCCCGTGGTGCCGAGGGCTCGCATGATCGTACGTCGGCTGGGGAACTCGGGCGATCTCACGTCAGTCAGCCTCCAGACGAAGAGGAAGATCGCCAAGAGTCTGACCGCCGCGTGTTTCGTCACGATATTACGCTGTTTATACCGTGTTACGGCGGCGCTCGACGCGCGTTACGCTGCCTAAGCACTCCCGCGCAACGCCCACTCGACTCCCGGGCACCGATCCATGACCACATGGAGACCGGCGTCGAGAGCCCGTTGAGCGGCGGCCTCGTCGATCACGTCGAGCGGGAGCCAGACCGCCCCGGCGCCCACCGCGATCGCCTCGTCGATGACCTGTCCCGCGTGCTCGGAACGCCGGTAGACGCCGACGACGTCCACCGTGACCGGCACCTCGGCCAGCGACGAGTACCCGGTCTCACCCAGCACGGTCTCGGCGGCAGGATGAACGGGGATGACCCGCCTGCCTCTCGCCTGGAGCAGTTGTGCCTGGTCGTAGGCCGTGCGCTCCGGGTTGTCGCTCAGGCCCACGAACGCCCAGGTCTGTGCCTGGTGCAGCAAGCGCTTGATGACGTCGTCATCGGCGAAACGATTCTCCATGCTGCGGGCAACATGGCCGGCACCTCGAAACTTCCCTGAACGCCTCACTTCTTGAACTGGATCAGGCGTTTGCCGAGGCGCTGGGCCGGGGCCTCGATCAGGTGGTAGGTCAGGAAGCTGAGCGGGATCAGGGTGAGGAAGTACAGCGGCAGGCTCGGGATGACGTACAGCAGGATCGGGTGCAGCAGGTAGAGGGAGAAGCTGATCACGCCGAGCTGCGACAGCCAGCGCGAGAACGCCCGCCGGCGCAGCGCGAACGCCAGCGCGAAGACGCCGAACGCCAGCACGATCGCCGGTGCCCAGCCGGGATCGTCCTTGGCGGGGATGCCGCATCCCAGCACCGCCGCCACCGCGACCGCGGCCGTGCGCCAGGAGATCGTTCCCTGTTCGGCGCGGTACACCGCCGTTCCCGCGAACATCGCCGCCAGAATGATCAAACCCTGCCAGGTGCCGCCCCGGCTGCCCAGGATCACCAGTGCGAGCCCGAGCAGACCGCCCGCGACTGCGGCCGCCGTACGCGTCCTGCCGTGGCCCAGCACCGTCACCGCGATGGCCGCGACGACCGCGAGGCCGAGCAACGCGGCGGGCAGGTCGGCCCGGCCGCTGATCGTCGCCCGTGGTAGCAGCAGGCCCAGGGGCACGCCCGCCAATGCCAGGACGACGGCGATCCCCGCCGACCTGTGTGCCTGCCGCATCGTGAACAGCGCGACGCTGATCAGGTAGAACGCCATCTCGTACGAGAGCGTCCACGTCACGCCGATGACCGGGGGCAGGTTGAGCAGTTCCTGGAGCATCGTCAGGTTGCCGAGCACGACCACGGGCAGGGGGCGCTCGCCGAGCTGCGGTTCGAGCGGGAACACGCCGAGCTGAGCGAGCAGGAGTGCCAGGCAGCAGGCGGCGAGCAGCAGCGGCAGGAGGCGGAAGGCCCGGCCGGTCCAGAAGGCGCGCAGGTCGCCGCGCCGTTCCAGGGAGGCGGGGATGATGTACCCGCTGACCAAGAAGAACACGAACACACCCCACGTGCCGAGATCGATCCGGCGGTCCACTTCCGCCCAGACGCCCGGGATGAAGGTCCAGCCGGCGTGGTGCATGGCGACGGCCAGCGCGGCCGGTCCCCGCAGGGCGTCCAGCCAGGCCACTCGGTGGGGGGCCGCGAACATCTGCCGGATTCTAGGGCACTTCGCGCGACCTCGGTGGGCGCCTGGTCGCCAAGTAATTGACACGTCAATCGCATTGCCCGGTCACCTGGCAGGGCAAGAGGCGCCCGCCGCTCGTCGAGCAGGATGTCGTACCGCATGTCGAGGGCGGGGCGTTCCCGGCGTGGATCGGCGTCGGCGGCAGCCCCCAGTCGGTCATCCGCGCAGCGCGCTACGGATACTCGCTCATGCTCGCGATCATCGGCGGGTCCCCGGCGCGCTTCGCACCTTTCGCCCAGCTCTTCCACCGCGCCCTGGCAGAGTTCGGCCGCCCCGCCCTGCCGGTCGGCGTGCACTCGCCCGGGCACGTCGCCGCCACCGACGAGCAGGCCCTTGAGGAGTTCTGGCCCCACTACCTGGATGTGATCACCGGCGTCAGCAAGACGCGCGGCTTCGCCATCCCGACCAAGCAGTCCTTCCGCTACGAGGTCGGACCGCACGGCGCGCTCTACGTCGGGTCGCCAGAAAGCGTCGCGCAGAAGATCGCGGCGAATCTCAAGCTGCTCGGCGCTAACCGCTTCGACCTGAAATACGGCATGGGCGGCCTCTCCCACGAAAAGCTCATGACCAACATCGAGCTCTACGCCACGAAGGTCATCCCCCGCGTCCGCGAACTCCTGGCGTGAGCGGCGTGGTAGGCCGGGTGCGTCAGACGGTCGTCTCGTGGCCGGTGCCCGGGTCCAGCCAGGTGAGGGATTTCCGGAGAGACGAGGGGGCGGAGGCCAGCGCGTTCTGGATGCCTGCGCGGCCCTCCTGGAAGTGTTGCCAGCCCTCGTAGTGGACGGGGAGCACCGTGGTGGGGGTGAGTCCCTCACACAGTCGGATGGCGTCGGCCGCGGTCATCGTGTAGCGGACGGGTCCGGTGAGGGGGAAGCGGACGCCGCCCAGGTGCAGCAGGATCGTGCCGGGGTTCAGGTCGGCGGCGGTCTCGCGCAGGGCGCGGTGGAGCACGGTGTCGCCGGTGATCCACAGGGGGCCGTGGTCCTGGCCGGGCCAGGTGAGGGCGAAGCCGACGACGTCGCCGACGATCGGGCGGCTCAGGGGCGGGCCGTGGCGGCAGGGGGTGGCCGCGATGTCGATGGGCGGGCGGCCGGGGGCCTCCAGCCGGGTGGTCTGTCCCGCTGCGAGACCGCGGGCCGAGTCGCCGATGCGGCGCGCTCCCGAGACGGTGGTCACGACGGTGCCCGCGGTGGCGAGCAGGGCCCGGCCGGAGTCGTCGAGGTTGTCGCCGTGGTGGTCGTGGCTGAGCAGGACGGCGTCCAGGGGCGGCAGATCGTCGGGGGACAGGGCCGGGCCGGTGAGTTTGCGGGAGGAGGTCCCCCAGCCGAAAGCGTACTTCCGGCCGGGGGCGTCGAAAGTCGGGTCCGTCAGCAGCCGCCAACCGGCGAACTCGATGAGGACGGTGGGGCCGCCGATGTGGGTGAACCTGACTTCCGACATGGGAGGGTCTCCTCTGAGAGGGCTCAGCTGTGGTCGAGGGCCCAGGCCAGGGCCTTGTCGGCCACCTCTTCCCAGCCCTGCTGGGCGGGCATGAGGTGGGACCGGCCGGGGAACTCGATCACTTCGGTGATGGTGTTCGACTTGTAGTGCTTGGCGTTGGAGTGCTGGATCTTGGGCGGCATCAGGTGGTCGTTCTCGCCCGCGACGAACAGCAGGGGCGGCCGGTTGTCGTTGTGGTAGTCGACGTGGTTGTCGTCCGGTCCGGGGTGGATGTTGGCCAGCGCGCTGCCCCAGAACACGTGCCCGGAGGCGGGGACGTGATAGCGCTCGTACGTGGCGCGGGCCTGGTCCTCGGGGAAGGTGTTGGTGAAGGCGTAGCGCCACTGGTCGTAGGTGAACCCGACGGCCTTGTGCCGGTTGGCGGGGTTCTTGAGCACCGGGAACGTGGCCTTCAGCTGCGACAGCGGGATCACCGCCACCCCTTCGGTGGGCGCGGAGTTGATCGCCACGCCGGCCGTGCCGTAGCCGTGGTCGAGCAGGATCTGGGTGAAGACACCGCCCGCGGAGTGCCCCATGATGATGGGCGGGTTGTCGAGGCCGCCGATGAGCTTCTCCAGCGACTCGATGATCGCGGGCACGGTGAGCTGCTCGATCGGGGCAGGATCGGCGTTGAGCGCCTCGACCTCCACCTCGAAGCCGGGGTAGGCGGGGGTCAGGACCTTGAACCCCTTGGCCTCGTAGTGCGCCTTCCACCCCTCCCAGCTGCGCGGTGTGACCCAGAAGCCGTGGATGAGGACGATCGTGTCGGGTTTCATCGGGTTCTCCTTCAGCGGGTGGCCGCGTAGGCCGACAGGATGACCGCGGTGGCCGCGGCGGGGTGGGAGATCATGACGACGTGCGAGGACTTGATCTCCTTGACCTTGCTGTCGGCGCGCTTGGCCATGAAGCGCTGCGCGGCCGGCGGGATGACCTTGTCTTCGGTCGGGATCAGGTACCAGGACGGGATGGTCTTCCAGGCCGGTACGCCGCTGCCGCCACTGAGTCCGCCGACGCTGCCGGGCCGCTGGGTGGCGGCCATGAGCCGGGTCTTGGCGGCGGGCAGGTCCGCGGCGAACACCTCACGGAAACGTTCGGCGGTGATGTAGCCGTCGACCCCTTGGCTGCCGTCGGGCAGGGACCAGGGGCGGGGCAGCAGCGCCTCGCCCAGCAGGCTGCCGGGGAACTGCGAGGCCAGCTGCAGGGCGCTCTCACCCTCGTCGGGCGCGAACGCCCCCAGGTAGACCAGGGCCTTGACGTTGGCGTGGCCGCGGGCGGCATTGGTGATGACGATGCCGCCGTAGGAGTGGGCGGCCAGGATGATCGGGCCGGGGATGGTGTCCAGGATGCTGGAGACGTACGCGGCGTCACCGGCGGAGTCGCGCAGCGGGTTGGCCGGGGCGATCACTGGGAAGCCCGCCGCCTGTAACAACGCGATCGTGTCGTTCCAGCCGGAGGCGTCGGCGAACGCGCCGTGCACCAGGACGACGGTGGGCTTGGGGCCGCCCCGCGCCTGCGTGTCCGCCTGGGCGGAGACGGCTCCGGTGCCGATGAGGAGGGCGAGTGTCACAACGATCAGCAGCTGTCTGACGCGCATCGGGGAGAGCCCTTTCACGAGTTGAGGAATTCCAGCAGGTCGGCGCTCAGCTGCTGCTTGTGGGTGTCGGTGATCCCGTGCGGGGCGCCGGGATAGACCTTGAGCGTCGCGTTCTTGATCCGGGCCGCCGACGCCTCGCCGCCGACCTCGAACGGGACGACCTGGTCGTCGTCGCCGTGGATGACCAGAGTGGGTACGTCGAAGGCGTCGAGGTCGCGCCGGAAGTCGGTGGCCGAGAACGCGGCAATGCACTCATAGGCGTTGCGGTGACCGGCCTGCAGGCCCTGGGCCCAGAACGCGTCGCGAAGCCCCTGGGAGGGATCGGCGCCGGGACGGTTGCCGCCGAAGAACGGCCCGTCGGCGAGGTCACGGTAGAGCTGGGAGCGGTCGGCCAGGGATCCGGCGCGGATCGCGTCGAACACCTCGATCGGCAGCCCGCCGGGGTTGTCGGCGGTCTGGAGCATGAACGGCGGTACGGCCGAGACGAGCACGATCTGGGCGACCCGTCCGGTGCCGTGCCGGCCGACGTAGCGAGCCACCTCCCCGCCGCCGGTGGAGAATCCGACCAGCGTCGCCTCGCGCAGGTCGAGCTCCTCGATGAGGGCGGCGAGGTCGTCGGCGTAGGTGTTCATCTCGTTGCCGTGCCACGTCTGCGTCGAACGGCCGTGGCCACGCCGGTCGTGGGCGATGACGCGGTAGCCGTTGGCGGCCAGGAAGAGCATCTGCGCCTCCCAGCTGTCGGCGTTCAGCGGCCAGCCGTGGCTCAGGACGACGGGCCTGCCCTCACCCCAGTCCTTGAAGTAGATCTGTGCTCCGTCGGAGACGGTGACGAAACCCATTCAACGCTCCTATCTGGGTGGATACCTGCCGATCGTCCGTTGAGTCGGGCGATATCCGAACCACGTGGAGCGCGTAGTCGTGACCGCGTTCACCCGGGGAGTGCCTGGGCGAGCTGACGCCGGGAAGAGACGCCGAGCTTGCGGAAGATCTTGCGCAGGTGGTAGTCGACGGTGCTGGCGCTGATGAACAGCCGGGAGGCGATCTCGGCATTGGTGGCGCCGCCCTTGGCGAGCTTGGCGATCGCGAACTCCTGCGGGGTCAGGACGTTCGCGGTCTCGGGAGCCCTGCTGCCGGGGGTTTCACCGGTGGCCAGCAGCTCCTGCCGGGCCCGCTCGGCGAACCCCGTGGCCCGCATCTCCTCGAACATCCCCATGGCGGTGCGCAACTGCTCGCGGGCGTCCCTGCGTCGTTTCTGCCGGCGCAGCCACTCGCCGTACAGCAGGTGGGCGCGGGCGAGATCGGCCCGCGCCCGCGTGGGGGTCAGCATGTCGATCGCGGCACGATAGAACGGCTCGGCGTGCTCGCCGTGGGCCAGGACCGCCTCCGAACGCGCCAGCAAACCCAGCGCCCGCGGGGCTCCACTGACCCGTGCCCGTTCCCTCAGTGTCCGCAGGGCGGTGCCGGCCAGCAGTCGGTCTCCCGCGCGTACGGCGGCCTCGACCAGGTCGGGCAGCACGCGCGAGTGCACGCCGAGCGTGTCGCCAGCCACCAGGTGGTGGGCGGTCGCGCACGCCTCGGCGTAGTCGCCCCTGCCCAGCGCCAGGATGACCAGGCCGATGCGGGCGATCGACTCCACCGCGCCGTTGCCGAGCGTCCTGGACGACTCCATCGTCCCGCGCAGCGTCCGGCCGAGCTTCTCGTCGCCGTCGTGCCAGGCCAGCAGCTCCGGATGCCGGTAGATCTCCCACACGTCGGAGGTGGCGCCGATCGCCGAGCGGATCTGGTGTCCCTCGATCAGCAGCGCGTCGGCGGCGGCCAGGTCCCCCAGGATGGTCTCGTGCATCGACGCGCAGTACAGGGCCGTATCCAGCCGCCACAGGGCGCCGGTCGCGCGGGCGATGTCGGCGGCGCGGCGGATGAGGGCGGCGTGCGCGTCGTCGTCCCAGGTCATCATGCTGAACGTGACGCCCAGCACGTACCTGTGCACCACCACCTCATCCGGGGTGTCCGGGTGCAGCAGCGCCTCGACCGCCCGCCGCAGATGAGGCACGGCGGGTACGTACCCGTCGCGGGCGAGCACGGCGAAGCCGTGCAGCAGCAGGTCCAGCGGAGCCGCCGAGCCAGAAAGCGCAGAGGCGGCGCCGGCCAGCTCGGTGAGCGAGAGGTCGCGCACGAGGTGCTCGGCGGTCACCACCCTCGCCGCGGACTCCAGCAGCGCCTCGCGGGCCAGCTCGGGAGCATGCTGCCCGAACGCCGTCGCGGCGGCCAGGCACAGCGCCGGCGCCACGGCGAAGGAGCCCGGGCTGCCCAAGGCGATCTGCGCGTCCACGCGGACCAGCAGCGCTCTGCCCCTGCCGACCTCGTCGATCGCCTCGGTGTCGATCGCGTCCAGCAGCGTCTGCGCCTGCAGCGGCGCGCCGGCGGTCAGGGCCGCCTCGGCGGCCGCGAGCATCCGGCCGGCCCGGACCGCACCCTCCGCCGTCAGCTCCGCGGCCCTGACCAGGAAGGCGGAGCGAGCCGCGTAGCCGCCGCGCCCACCGGCTCGATCGGCCGAGCGCTCGAGCTCGGCGGCGACCTCCTCGTCGGGGCCGAGGGCGGCGGCGGCCAGGTGCCAGGCCCGCCGGTCGGCGTCGGCCGGTCGGGTGGTGGCGGCGGCCAGCGCGTCGTGGACGCGCCGTCGCTGCACACTGGTGGCGCCGCCGTAGATCGCCGAGCGCACCAGCGGATGCCGGAAGCCGGCGGTGGCCCGCACGGTCAGCAGGCGCCGCGCTTCGGCCGGGCCGCTGGCCCCGGCCCCGATCCCCAGCAGCGCGGCCGCTGCCGTGATGTGGCCGAGGTCCCCACCGGGCTCGGCCGCGGCCAGCAACAGCCAGGTCTGGGTGGCCTGCGGGAGCTCGCGCACCTGCCGCAGGTAGTGCTGTTCGAGCCGGCCGCCCACCGGTAGCGGGTCGGGCAGCGAGATCCCGCCCAGGAACTGCTCGCTGGACAACTCCCGCGCCAGGTCGATCAGGGCGAGCGGGTTGCCGTCCGTCGCGGAGACGACGCGCGCCGCGACGCGGGCGTCCAGCCGTCCCGTCACGACCGACTCCAGCAATTCCAGCGCGTACGGCTCCTCCAGACCGGTGACCTCGGTGACCGCCAGGCCTTCCAGCCCGGCGAAACCACTGCGGACGGCGAACACCAGGCCGACCCGCTCGGCGTGCACCCGGCGGCCGATGAAGGTCAGCACGCCCAGCGACTCGCCGTCCAGCCACTGGGCGTCGTCCACGCAGCACAACACCGGCTCCCGCCCGGCCACCTCGGCCAGCAGGTTCAGCGCGGCCAGCCCGACCAGGAACCGGTCGGCAGGCGGCCCGTCCGCGAGCCCGCACGCGACCAGCAGCGCCTGGTGCTGCGCGGCGGGAAGCCTGCCCGGCGCCTTCAGGAACGGGATGAGCAGCCGGTGCAGCGCGGCGAACGGGAAACCCGCCTCCGACTCGACCCCGGACACCCGGATGACCCGCACTGCCTGGGCCTCGGCGGCGACGTGATCGAGCAGGGCGCTCTTGCCGATCCCGGCGTCCCCCCGAAACACGATCACCCCGCTCAGGCCCTCGCGTAACGCCATGAGCAGGCGGTCCAGCGCCGCGCGTTCCCCGACCCGTCCCTTGAGAAGCATGTACGCGCCCTTCAGGCAGGTTCAGGGCAGCGTCGGCGACAGCCCCCCGTGACGTCGATTATCGAACCGCCGCTTTCACCGCGTCCAGCGCACAAAGGCGGGCGAAAACCTCCACCACCGCCTTCGGCCTGCTCGCCTGGGCTCTCACCCGGTAGGAGACAGGGTTTCGGTAACACCGGCGGAGGATCCGTACCGGGTTCGATTTGCCGACCTCTGGCCTGGCCAAGCAGCATGGCGGGATGCACTTCTCGATCAACATTCCGAACTTCGGAGATTTCGCCGACCCCAGGACCGTCGCCTCGGTGGCCGTGGCGGCGGAGCAGGCGGGCTGGGACGCGCTGTTCGTCTGGGATCACCTCGTCCACGCCAAACGCCGGCGCCGGGTCTTCGGCGACCCCTGGATGCTGCTCACCGCGGCGGCGCTGGCCACCACCCGGATCAAGCTCGGCACCCTGGTCACCCCGGTCGCCCGGCGGCGGCCGCAACAGCTCGCCCGCCAGGTCGCCACGCTCGACGTGCTCAGCGGTGGGCGGGTGATCTTCGGCGCTGGGTTGGGCGGGCCGATCGAGGACGAGTACGGCAGTTTCGGCGAGCCGACGGATCCGGTCGTGCTGGCCGAGCGGCTCGACGAGGGGCTGGACCTGCTCGACCGCTACTGGACCGGCGAGCCGGTGACCCATCATGGACGGCACTACCAGGTCGAGGACGTGACCTTGCTGCCCGCGTCCGTGCAACGCCCCCGCCCGCCGGTCTGGATCGCCGGGTTCTGGCCGAACCGGCGGCCGATGCGCCGTGCCGCCCGCTGGGACGGCGCCGTCCCGCTGTTCGGGCCGGGCTCGCACGGCTACAACCCGCCCGCCGACCAGGTACGCGAGCTGGTCTCGTACGTTGACCAGCACCGCCAGGAGGGACCCTTCGAGATCGTCGTCGGCGGTGTCAGCCCCACCGGCCCTGCTCAGGCGCGCGACCTGCTCGGCCCGCTGATGGAGGCCGGGGCCACCTGGTGGGACGAGCGGCAGCCGATCGACGGCGACGAGCTGGACCAGGTCGCGCCGGTGTTGCGCCGCATCGAACAGGGCCCGCCCACGTTCTCCGCCTGAGTCATGGGCGGGCCGCTCCCCGGACCAGGTGATCCGGGGAGCGGCCGCGGGTGGGGGATCTAGGCGAATGCCCAGGTGAAGATGTGGAGCTGGCCCTCGTCCGCGGGGGAGAAGGTCAGGCTCTTCACCTTCTTGGCGGGGTCCAGGGCGATGGGCTGGGAGGCGTACACGTTGGTGTTGACGGGGTGGAGCTCCCACGAGCCCCAGTACAGGCGGTAGGGGGTGGTGGCCACGATCTCGTTGCCGAACTGCGGGGTGTCCTGGCCGAAGTCCAGGATCCAGTCGCTGAAGCCCAGCTTGGCCGTGGTCTGCGTGCCGTCCGTGTAGGTGACGGTCACCGTGGACTGGGGGTTGCCCTGGGTGCCCGCGCCGAGGAAGGAGAGCTTGGTGGCCCCGGCCGGGGCCGCCGCCTCAAGGGGCTGGGTGCCTGGGCGGAGGTTGTCCCATTCGCCCTTCTTCCTGTTCGGCCAGGTGAAGCGGAAGTCCTTCCAGGTCACCGGCTCGCCCGGCCGCAGGCCGGCGTCCGCCAGCGCCTGGGCCGAGTAGCTGAAGCCGGGGCCGTCGAGGTTGGCCTCGCCGGGCGAGGTGGCGTCGCCGATGCCCGCGTTGTTGTGGTGCCATTCCGGGCTGCCGCGCTGGGCGACGTTCAGGCGGACGCCGGCCGTGGTGTTCCCGACCGTGATCGGGACGGTCTGGAAGCCGCGGGCGAGGGAGGCGGACACCGAGACGGTGAGCGTCACCCGGGCCACGCCCGAGGCGGGGACGGTGAGCGTGCCGCCGGACGGCGACACCGTCACGCCCGGCGGGGGCTTGGCCTGCCAGGTGACGGTGGCCGCCTGGCCCAGGGACCGGACCGCGAGCTGCGTCTTGAAGGCGCCGCCGGGCTCGACCGGACCGCTGCCGGGGGCCAGGCCCGCCAGGTACGGCTTCGAGCCCTGGCCGAAGGAGGGCGGGAAGTCGCGCGGAGCGGCGCCGAACGCCTTGTTCGGAGTCGAGCCGAGGGTGAAGTCGAGCTGCCCGCCCGCGGTCGCGAACGATTCCGGCAACCACGCCTTGCTGGTCGCCGCGCCGTTCACCTTGAGCGTCTGGATGAAGCGGTTGGCGGCGCCGGGGGCGTTGACCACGATGTCGCCCGCCGGGCGGTCGATCGTGACGCGGTCGAACAGCGGCGTGGTCACGAACAGCTCGGCGCGGCCCGGGATCGCCGGGAACAGGCCCATCGCCGACCAGACGTACCAGGAGCCCATGGCGCCCAGGTCGTCGTTGCCGACCAGGCCGTCCGGGCCGGGCTTGAACAGCTCCTGCTGCACCCGCCGTACCAGGTCCTGGGTCTTGTACGGCTGGCCCACCCAGGCGTACAGCCAGGGCTGGGGCAGCGCGGGTTCGTTGCCCATGTAGGCGTAGGGGTCGGCCGGTCCGGCGTTGAGCTTGGTGAAGTACTGGTCCAGGCGGGCGGTCACCTTGGCGTCGCCGCCCATCGCGGTGAACAGGCCCTGCGGGTTGTGCGGCACCATCCAGTGGTATTGGGCGCCGTTGCCCTCCATGTAGACGTCGGGGGCGGCCGGGTCGAAGGGGGCCTTGAACGAGCCGTCGCCCATGCGGGGCTGGATCCAGTCCTCGGCCGGGTTGTAGAGGCTCTGCCAGGCCTGGGCCCGCTTCATGAACTCGGTGGCCGTCGTCTGGTCGCCGAGCCGCGAGGCGAGCTGGGCGATGCCGAAGTCGGCCACGCCGTACTCCAGGGTGGTGGAAGGGTCGTAGGGGACGTAGCCCTTGCTCATGAAGGCGGCGTTGCCCGGGCGTTCGTCGTAGCCGAGGATCGGGTGGCCGATGTCCATGGGGCCGACGCGGCGGGCCGCCGCCGCCATGGCCTTCAGCGCGGATGCGTAGTCGAAGCCGCGGGCGCCGAAGGCGTACATGGTGGACAGGATCACGTGGTACGGGTCGCCCACCATGACGCCGGTGACCGCGTTCTGGTGTGACCAGCGGTCCCAGACGTTGCCGATGGCCTGCGCGTTGTCGTACATCGACTGGGCGATATCGCCCGCGACGTCCGGCGCGAGCAGGGCCAGGAGCTGCACCTCGCTGCGGTAGATGTCCCAGCCGGAGAAGGTCGCGTACTGGTGGTGGCCGGGGCGGACGGTGTGCGGCTTGCCGTCCATGCCGGTGTAGGTGCCGTCGACGTCCTCGAAGACGTACGGCTGGAGCAGCGAGTGGTAGAGGCTGCTGTAGAACGTGCGCCGCTGGTCCTCGGTGCCGCCGCCGACGTCCACCAGCCCGAGGCGCTTGTTCCAGACGGCGTCGGCCTCCTGCCGCACCTGGTCGAGGCCCTTGCCGGCGATCTCGGCCGCCAGGTTCTCCTTGGCGCCCTCGATGCTCACGTACGACAGCCCGACGCGCATCTGCACCGGGCGGGCGGGGTCGAACTCCAGGTACGCCCCCGAGCCCGGCCCGTTGACGGTGACGTCCTCCGAGGTGACCAGGTCGCCCCTGACCTTGGCGGCCCCGGCGTTGGCCACCGTCTGGGCCCCCGGCAGCACGGCGTCGTCCTTCCAGGTGCCGAAACCGGTGACCGGCTGGTCGAAGGTGGCGTGGAAGTAGACCTTGTAGCGCATCGGAGGGCCGCAGAAGCCGCCGGTCTGGACCCAGCCCTGGACCGTGTTCCCGCTGATCCGGGTCTCGCCGTCGTCCACGCCGTTGACGGAGCCGCTGGTGTTCAGCAGCACCGTGCCGGGCTTGCCCGGCGGGAAGGTGAAGCGGCCGACGCCCGCCCGCATGCTCGCGGACAGCTCCGTCTTGATCCCGGTGTCCAGGGTGCTGCTGTAGAAGCCGGGGGAGGCCTGCTCGTTCTCGTGTTTGAAGGTCTGGACGTAGTCCTCGCCGTGGGTGGCGGGGGAGCGGCCGATCTTGCCGGAGACCGGCAGCACCGGGAAATCCTGGGCGCCCGTGCAGCCGGGCCCCGAGATGTGCGTCATGGAGAACCCGCGCAACCGGTTGTCCTCGTACCGGTAGCCGCCTCCGGCGTCGGCCACGGTGTCGGGGCTCCACTGCATCATCCCGAACGGCAACACGGCGCCGGGGAAGGTCATGCCCCCGCCTCCGCCGTGGCCGAAGTCGGTGGCCGCCTCCTTGGTCCCGTGGAAGACGTTGACCAGGGCGGCCGGGCTCCGCACTATGGCGCCGTCCGGGGAGGCGGGCGCCACGGCGCCGGACGGGAACGCTGCCGTCGCGACGAGGGCGGCGACGATCGGTAAGGACCAATGAGACACGACAGTCCTCCAGAAAGTGAGATCGCCGTATCAAAACCCGGACCGCTGAAGGGGGTCAACGAGGAGAAACGACGGCCAGAAGCTGCCACCCCGGACCCGGTGAGTAGGGGTTGGCGGGCGTGCGGGACCTTGCCACATTCGCAAATACCTGTGTCGAGGCGTGAGGAAGAGCAGCGATGACTGTCGTGTCCACGATTCCCGTCGAGAGCCCAGCAGAGCCCGCCGCCGATCCCCTGGCCCCGTCCTCCCGGCTCGCCCGGCTGCTCGACCCGGGCTCGGCCGTCCCGCTGCACGGTGACGACGACAGCGGGGTGCTGACCGTGCACGGGCTGATCGACGGTGCGCCGGTCGTCGCCTTCTGCACGGACGCCCGCCGGATGGGCGGCGCGCTGGGCGCGGCCGGGGCCCTGCACATCGTGGACGGCATCGAGGTCGCCGTGCGCCAGGGCTGCCCGGTGGTCGGCCTGTGGCACTCGGGAGGCGCCAGGCTCGCCGACGGCGTGGAGTCCATGGACGGCGTCGGCCGCATGTTCGCGGCCATGACGTGGGCCTCCGGCGTGGTGCCACAGCTCTCGGTCATCCTCGGGCCCGCGGCGGGTGCGGCGGCGTACGGGCCCGCGCTCACCGACGTCGTCATCATGGCCCGCACCGGGCGCGTCTTCGTGACCGGGCCCGACATCGTGCGCAGCGTCACCGGCGAGACCATCGACATGGCCGGGCTCGGCGGGCCCGAGGCGCACGGCCGCAAGTCGGGCGTGGCCCACATCGTGGCCGCCGACGAGGAGGACGGCCTGCGCCGCGCCCGCCGCCTCGTCGGGATCTTCACCCACCGCGGCACGTTCGACCTGGCCGCGCTCGGCGAGCCCAGGGACCTGCGCGCGCTGCTGCCCGAGTCGCCGCGCCGCGCCTACGACGTGCGCCCGCTGGTGCGGGAGATCCTGGATGCCGACGGTGACTTCGAGGAGCTGCAGCCCCGCTGGGCCGCCAACGTCCTGGTCGGCCTCGGCCGGCTGGGCGGCCGGTCCGTCGGCGTGCTCGCCAACAACCCGCTGCACAAGGGCGGCTGCCTCGACTCGCTGTCGGCCGAGAAGAGCGCGCGTTTCGTCCGCATGTGCGACTCCCACGGCCTCCCGCTCGTGGTGCTGGTGGACGTGCCCGGCTACCTGCCGGGGGTGGGCCAGGAATGGGGCGGCGTCGTCCGCCGGGGCGCCAAGCTCCTGCACGCCTTCGCCGAGTCGGTCGTGCCCCGGGTCACCCTGATCACCCGCAAGGCGTACGGGGGCGCGTACATCGCGATGAACTCCCGCTCGCTCGGCGCCACCACCACGTTCGCCTGGCCGGGAGCGGAGGTCGCGGTCATGGGCGCGGAGTCGGCCGTCGGCGTCCTGCACCGGAAGGCCCTGGCGGCGGCCCCGGAGGCGGAGCGCGCGGAACTGCGCGCCCGTCTGACCGAGGAGCACCGGCGGGTCGCCGGCGGGGTCGAGCGGGCCGTGGCCATCGGCGTCGTGGACGAGGTCATCGCGCCGGAGACCTCGCGGCTGCGGATCGCGGAGGCGCTGGCCCGCGCGCCGCGCGCCCGCGGCCGCCATTCCAACATCCCGTTGTGAGAAACCATCGGGGCTATACGTGCTCGCTGACCAGCTTGGACGGCAGCTCGGCGCGGCGTGACACATTGAGCTTGCGGTAGACCCGCGTCAGGTGCTGCTCCACCGTGCTGATCGTGATGTACAGCTTGGCGGAGATGTCACGGTTGGAGTAGCCGTCGGCGGCCAGGGCGGCGACGCGCCGCTCGGCGTCGCTGAGGATCGGCTGCACGCCAGGGGCCGCGCCGTCGTGGTCGTCGCCGGGCGACAGCGCCCGGCTCAGCCCGTCGGCGTGGCACTCCTGGGCCAGGGCGCGGGCCCGCCGCGTCAGCATCCCGCCGCGGCGGTACTCCCCGATGGCGTGGTACGCCTCGATGAGGTCGAAGAGCGTCCTGGCCAGCTCGTACTTGTCGCCGCCGGCCTGGAGCAGCTCGGCCGACTGGCGCAGCAGCATGACCCGGTGGCGGCTCTCGCCGGTGGCGGCCAGCACGCGCATGGCCATGCCGTGCACCCTCTTGGAACGCCGGTGGCAGCCCGCCAGTTGCTCCTCGACGAGCACCCGCGCGGCGTCCGGCTCCCCGAGCCGGACCAGGGACTCGGCGGCGTCCACCCGCCAGGCGATGAACTCCGGCGAGTCCAGCCCCCACGCGGCCATCAGCTCGCCGCAGAGCCGCAGGTCGCGCAGGGCCTGTTCGGCCTGTCCCGCCATGAGGTTGAAGCGGGCCTTGCCGTGCAGGTAGAGCAGGCCGAAGCGGGTCTCCAGCATGGCCTCGGGCACGGGCTGGGTGACGTGCGGCAGGCACTCCTCGTGGCGGGACATGGCCGCGCCCGCCAGCAGCAGGGCGCCCAGCGGGGCGCCGACGGCCACGCCCCAGCTGCCCGGCGGGATGATCTCCAGGGCGCGCCGGGCGTCGCGCGCCGCCGCCGCCAGGTCGCCCGCGCGCAGGCCGATCTCGGCGCGGATCGCGGAGAGCCTGGCCTGCCTGCTGGGAGCGTGGCGGGAGGCGGCCTCGTCGATGAAGGCGTCGCACCACGGCGCCGCCCGGTCGGGGCGGCCGGAGTAGGTCAGGGTCAGCAGCGCGCTCTCGACCGTGTCCATGGACATCTCGTCCAGCCGGGAGCCGCGCAGGACCCGCTCGGCGGTCGCCACCGTCTCCGGCCGCGGGCCCTCCGCCAGCGCCCGGACCAGCGCGCCCGCCGACTCGATGCGGCGGCTGACGCTGAGCGAGTGCGCGGGGCTGCCGGCCTCCTCCTCGCTCGGCTCCGGCAGGTGCGGCAGGAAGGACGGCCAGGCACCGCGGAGCCAGGCGCGGGCCACGGCCAGCTCCGCCAGGCCCTCCCGGTCCAGCTCGCCCAGCTCCCGTACGTGGTCCAGGACGTCCCTGGCGTCGGCCACGTGGCCGTGCCACAACAACGCCTTGGCCAGCACCACGGCGTCGCCGCCGCCGAGGTGGCCCTTGTGCAGGGCCTCGGTCAGCTCGGCCAGGTGCCCGGCCGGGCTGCTCGGGTTGATGCGCCACTTGGCGCGTACCAGCTTGGTGGCGATCCTGGCCCGCCGCCGCTCGTCGCCGCAGCCCTGCCAGGCCAGCTTGAGGTACTCGATCGCGGGCTCCACGGCACCGTCGCGCAGCGCCTGGGCCGCCGCCTCCTCCAGGGTCGACAGGGTCCACGTGCACTCCGCGTACCCGGCGAGCAGGAGGTGCTCGGCCACCACCGTGGCGGGGGCGCCCTCGTGGTAGGTGAGCTCGGCGGCGCGGCGGTGCAGGTCCACGCGGTCGTGGGCGTCGAGCGAGGCCAGCACCGCCGACCGGGCGCTCTCGTGGCGGAAGCGGCCGCTCGCGAGCAGACCGGCCCGGTTCAGCGCCTGGAGCGCCTGGGCGGCGGCCGCCTCGCTCACGCCGAGCAGCCGGGCGACCCCGTCGGGCTCGCCGAGCACCGCCAGCCCGCGGGCGACCAGCAGCAGGTCGGGGTCGGCGCTGTGCAGGCAGGTCAGGACGGCTTCGGCGTACCGCTCGCCGGGGGCGCGCGTGGCCTGGTAGTCCTCCACGAGGGCGTCGACCAGGAGGCGGTTGCCGCCGCTCAGCTCGTGGCAGAGGGCCGCGAACCGGTCGGCGGCCTCCCGGCCCGCCCGGTCGGCCACCCGCTGGGCCACGGCCTCGGCGGACAGGTGGGTGAGCCTGACCGGGCGGCAGTGGGGCTGGCGCAGCAGGTCGGTGTGGAGCAGAGAGCGCTGGTGCGGGTCGGGCGCGCTGAAGACCAGCATGATCTTGGCGTACTTGACCCGGCGGGCCAGGTAAGCGAGGCAGAGCTGGGAGGCGCGGTCGGCGTGGTGGGCGTCGTCCACGGTGATCAGCAGGGGGCAGCGTTCCGACAGCTCCAGCAGGACCGTGCAGAGCGCGTCCACGATCTGCACGTCCACGTGGTCCAGGGTCTCGCCGGCGAGCTCGGCGCGGGCGCCCTCCTGCAGCAGGCCGAGCGTGACCGCGCGATGCTGCTCCATCATCGGCGTGTTGCGGACGAGCTGCGAGAGGACGCCGAGCGGCAGGTCACGCTCCGCGCGGGAGCCGGTCGCCGTGAGAGCCAGCGCCCCGTGCTCGAAGGCGTGCTCGGTGAGGCCGTACAGCAGGTGGCTCTTGCCGGTGGCGATGGCGCCCGTCACCACCGCGATGCGGCCCCTGCCCGCCACCGCCTGGTCCAGGAGTTCGCGCAGGAGGGCCATCCCCTGCCGCTGGTTGTGCTCGGCCATGACGGCCCTCCTTCGTGTTCAGTAGGGAAGTCTGCGGCCCGAGGGCGTGCGGAGGTCGAGCCGGGGGACGCGGGTTCGCCTCGGCCTCTCCCTCACGATCCTGATCCGTGGCATCGAGATTTCCTTTCGTGCCGGGCGGCCGCCTGCCGGCCGCTCGCTCATCAGCCCGCGGCCGCCAGACGGGGCCGCGGGACCGGCCGGCGGGACGGCCGCGCCCCGGCGGTCGGGCGGGCGCTGACCGCCGCGCGGACGGCCGAGAAGGCGCAGGCGGCGACGTCGCTGTCGATCCCCGCTCCCCAGGCCGGGCCGGCGCCGGTGCCGCACTCCGCGTAGATCACGATCTCCTCGGGCGCCCGGCCGCCGAGCACCGGCCGCTCGGGCGTCATCGCCTCGTCGTCCAGCGGGGGCGCGGTCGTGTGCACCGCGCGCACCTGGATGCCCCAGGGCCCGAGCACCGCGCCCAACTCCTGTACGGCCGCCGCCCGCGCCCCGTCGAGAGCGGAGCCGCCGTCCACGTGCAGCGTGACCGCGATCGGCTCGCTGCCCAGCGGCAGGGGCTGCGACGGGTCACCGCGGTAGAGGTACTCCTCCTGGAACAGCGTGCCGATCCGGCCCGGCGACAACTCGCCGCCCGCCGCGTCGGCCTGCGCCTGGACCCGGGCGCTCAGGTCGGCCTGGAGTCCGCGCGGCAGGTTGAGCCCGTGCCAGGCGCTCATCACGTACGCCACACCGCCCTTGCCCGACTGGCTGTTCACCCGGACCACCGCCTCGTAGGTGCGGCCCACGTCCTTGGGGTCCACCGGCAGGTACGGCATGCGCCAGGCCAGCTCGTCCACGGGCGTCCCGGTCGCGGCGGCCTGCCGTTCCCGCTCGTCGAAGCCCTTCTTGATGGCGTCCTGGTGCGAGCCGGAGAAGGCGGTGTAGACGAGGTCCCCGCCGTAGGGGTGGCGCGGGTGGACCGGGAGCCGGTTGCACAGCTCGACCGTGTGCCGGATCGCGTCGATGTCGGAGAAGTCGATGCCCGGGTCGACGCCGTGCACGTACAGGTTCATGCCCAGCGTCACCAGGCAGACGTTGCCCGCGCGCTCGCCGTTGCCGAACAGGCAGCCCTCGATGCGCTCGGCCCCGGCCAGCACGGCCAGCTCGGCCGAGGCCACCCCGGTGCCGCGGTCGTTGTGCGGATGCACCGACAGGCAGACGTGCTCGCGGCGGGACAGGTTGCGGTCCAGCCACTCGATCTGGTCGGCGAAGACGTTGGGCAGCGAACGCTCGACGGTCGTGGGGAAGTTCAGGATGATGCCCCGGCCCGCCTCCGGCTGCCAGACGTCCATGACCGCCTCGCACACCTCCAGCGAGAAGTCCAGCTCGGTCTCGTTGAACAGCTCGGGGGAGTACTGGTAGCCCAGGTCGCAGTCGCCGAGCACGCGCTCGGCGTGGTCCATCATCACCCGCGTGGCCTGGACGGCCAGATCGCGGCAGCCGGCCCGGTCGATGCCGAAGACGAGCCGGCGGAACAGCGGCGACGTGGCGTTGTAGATGTGCATCATCGCGCGGGGAGCGCCCTTGAGCGTGTCGACCGTCGCCCTGATGAGCTCCTCGCGGGCCTGGGTGAGCACGGTGATCCGGACGTCGTCCGGGATGCGGTCCTGCTCGACGAGCAGCCGCACGAAGTCGCGGTCGTCCTGGCTGGCGGCGGGGAAGCCGACCTCGATCTCCTTGTACCCCATGCGCACGAGTAACTCGAACATCATCAGCTTGCGCTCGGGGGGCATCGGGCGGGCCAGCGACTGGTTGCCGTCCCGCAGGTCGGTGGAGAGCCAGCGCGGGGCCGTGCGGATGCGCCTGCTCGGCCACGTGCGGTCGGTCAGGTCGATCGGCCGGAATTCTGCATAGCGTTCGGCGCCCTGCATCCTCGGATTTCCTTTCCTGAATGACCTGGTCGTCAGGTGGCGTGCATCGGGCTGCAGAATTCCCGCCGTCTGGCGGAAACTTTCACGAGCGCGACGCGCGGCATAAGGGGTCCGGAAAAACGGAATCCCGCCGCGGGTTCTCCGGCGAATGCGGGTCCGTCCCCGGTGGAAGTTCGGCTGGTATGGCCCGAAGCTATAGACGGCCCCGGGCCGGGACAAGACAGGGGGTCAGGAGTTCGGGCCGGATATCCAGGGTGCGCACGGCCGGGGGTATCGAAAGGTGTATCCCCCTACTTCTTTCGGATCTCACCCCTTACCGAGGTCCGGGACGCGGTTCAGACTCCGAGCCATGACGGCTGTCCCTCGCGCTGTCGCGCTGTGTGTCGTCGAAGCCCGCCCGCTGGTGCTGGCGGTCTCGCTGCTCCGCTTCCTGACCGGCGTCGCCCTGGCGCTGCCGGCGGCCGTGGGCCCCGATCCGCTGACGATCCTGCGGGGCGCGGCGGCCTGGGTGCTCTCCATTTTCGCGATCTACCTCTTCAACGGCGTCACCGACGTCACCGAGGACCGGATCAACGGCTCCGGCAGGCCGATCGCCCGGGGAGACCTGGACCCGCGGCACGCCATGGCCGTCGCCGCCGTAGGGGCCTGCCTGGCGCTGGTCGCCACCGTGGGCCTGCCCGCGCCGATGCTCTGGATCATCGCCGGCAACCTGGTCCTGGGCTACCTCTACTCGGGACCGCCGCTGCCGCTGAAGGGCAGCGCGGGCGGCACGGTGGCCGTGTTGTGCCTGTCGGGCCTGCTGTCGTACCTGGGCGGGTTCGTCGTCGCGACCGCGGGCGTGAACGTGGCCGTGCCGACCGCGCTGGTCGTGTTCGCGGCCGCGGCGATCTGCTGGATGGTGTTCGTCGGCGTGCCCGCGAAAGACCTCTCGGACATCACAGGGGACGCCGCGGCCGGCCGGCGCACGCTCGGCGTGCTGATCGGCGAACGGGTGTCACGGCGCGTGATGGTCGTGGCGGCGCTCGCGCTCCTGGTCGCGTTCGGCCTGACCGTCTCACTGCTCAGGGTGCCGCTGGTGGGCGTCTCCCTGGCGATGGCCGTCGGTGTCGCCGCCGTGACGGCGACCGGGGTGATCGTTCCGGGGTCCGGCGGGGCGGGTGACGGGCGCCGCTGCCGGCGCCGTCCGTACGGCGCGTTCATGGGAACGCAACATCTCGTTCACCTGACCGCTCTTGTGTGCCATATATGACCTTAAATGTTGCATTAGTGCTCTTGGCAGGGGATAGTTAGGAAGCGCTTGATCACACGTCCCGCGGGCGGAGGGGGGACATTGGAGGCGTTACACGGGGCGGCGGGGGATCCGGCGAGATTTGTCGAATCGTGTCGTGAGGAAATACTCGCTGAGTTCGAGCTGGCATTGCAGACCGCCGACAGCGTCGTTTTCGCAGATCAGACCGCCAGAGAGCAGGCTCTCGCCACCGCCAGGTACGTCTTGGACGACGTCGCGGCCACGCTACGCGCTGGAAAGGTACAGGTAAGTGAACTGTACAAATTTCACTCATGGGAAGTTGGAAATGCGCGGGCGGCGAGCGGTGTCCATCCGAAGACCTCTCTTGAGGCGGGCTCATATTTTTTCCGCGCCGCGCTGCGCCATCTCGCCGGCCGAATAGCCGCAGAGTCCGATTCACCGGCGGAGTTGTTCACTCTGGCCGTCAGCGGCATGGAGGAGAGCCTGTCGCGGCGCATCCGCGAGTCTGCGGAGAGTTACCACAGCTTCCTGCTCAACCAGGTCCACGAGGCGCAGGAGGAGGAGCGCCGCCGCATCGCCCGTGAGCTGCACGACCGCATCGGACACGGCATCAGCGTCGCCCACCAGCAACTGGCCCTGTCGGAGGCGTACCGGGCGGCCGACTCGGCCCGCGCCTCCACCAAGATCAGCGTGGTGCAGCAGGCCATCCAGGAGACCATGGAGAACCTGCGGCAGCTGACCTCGGAGCTGCATCCGCAGACGCCGGTCAAAAGCCTGGAGAAGTCCCTGATGGGCTTCCTTGAGGCGGTCGAGGACGACAGCGTCTCCGTCGCCCTGAACGTCAGCGGCGACGAGTCGTGGGCGGACCCGCGCGTACTGGACGAGGCGTTCCTCATCGTGCGCGAGGCCGTGCGCAACGCGCTCACGCACGGATGCCCGGCGATGGTCCTGGTGCGGGTGAACATCGCCCCCCACGAGCTGTTCGCGTCGGTGCAGGACAACGGGCGGGGCTTCGATCCGGCGGGCGTGCGGGGTCGCGGCGGGGTGGGCCTGACGTCCATGCGCGAGCGCGCCGAACTGCTCGACGGACAGGCCGTCGTCTTCAGCGAGCCGGGGCGCGGCTGTCTCGTCGAGCTCTCCATCCCGCTCAAGAGGCGCTCCCGTGGCCGCCGCGACGTCTAGCGGCGCGATCTCCGTCGTCCTGGTGGACGACCACGCGCTGTTCCGGGAGGGGCTGCGGGAGATCCTGGAGTCCGACGGCGGCATCGTCATCGTGGGCGAGGCGGGGGACTCCGAGGCGGCCGTGGCCGTGGTCGCGCGGACCCTGCCGGACGTGCTGCTGCTCGACGTCGAGATCCCCGGCGACGAGGTCACCGAGACCGTCGCCAGGATCAGGACGTCGTCGCCGGAGACCCGGATCATCATCCTGAGCATGTACGACGGACCCCAGCTGCTCACCCGGCTGCTGGCCGCGGGCATCCGCGGTTACCTGCTCAAGAGCGTGCACCGGCACGAGCTGATCGCGGCGGTGCACAGCGTCCACGAGGACGCCTCCAGGATCGTGCTCGCCGTCTCGCGCCACAGCCTGGCCCGCGTCGAGGCGCCCAGTACCGGGGTCCTGTCGGAGAAGGAACTGGAGGTGCTGCAACTGGCGGCGCAGGCGCTGAGCAACGTGCAGATCGCCCGCCGCCTGGGCCTGGCCGAGGCCACCGTGAAGCGGCACATGCGCAACATCTTCGTCAAGCTCAACGCGGTCTCGCGGATCGACGCGGTCAACAAGGCGCTGGCCGCGGCCCTGATCTCGCCTCAGAGCAGGGGCGAGGGCGACTGAGCGTAGTGGCCGGCCGGGAAGAGGCCGGCCAGCGTGTCGAGGGTCTCGGGCGGCAGCCTGACCGGCGCGGCGGCCAGATTCATCTCCAGGTGGACCAGGTCGCGGGTGCTCGGGACGGGGACGACGTGCTCGCCCTGGGAGCACAGCCAGCTCAGCGCGAGCCGTCCGGTGCCCAGGTCGAGCTGCGCGGCCACGGATTCGAGCGCCTGCAGCCGCCCGGCGCTGCTGCGCCGGTGCTCGGGACGGAACCGGGTGTCGGCGCGCCGCCAGTCGCCCGGGACGAGGCGGGCCTGCCGCCGCATCCGCCCGGTGAGGAAGCCGCGGCCGAGCGGGCGGGCGGCCACCACGGCGATGCCCAGCTCACGGGCGGTGGCCAGCAGTTCTGGCCCCGGGCACCGGCCCCACAGGGAGTACTCGACGCCGACCGCGCACACCTGGTGGACCGCGTGCGCCCGCTGGATCTGCTCCGGCGTGCCGTTGGACAGCCCCAGGTGCCGGATCTTCCCGGCCCGCACCAGCTCGGCCAGCCGGCCCATGCTCGCCTCCAGCGGCACCCGCTCGTCCTGGCAGTGCAGGTAGTACAGGTCGATGCAGTCGGTACGCAGGCGCTTGAGCGAGGCGTCACAGGACCGCTCCAAAAAGTCGGGACGCCCGTCGAACAGCACCGGGCCTTTGGGGCCGAGCACCCGCGCCCCGCCCCGCGTGCTCACCACCACCTGGTCCGCCCGCCCGGCGATCGCGTGCCCGATCAGGCTCTCCACCTGCCCGGCGGCGTAGAAGTCGGCCGTGTCGAGCAGCGTCACCCCGGCGTCGACCGCCCTGCGGACCAGCCGGTCGGCTTCGCCGGGGTCCACCCGCCCGTAGGCCCCGCTCAAGGCGAGTGAGCCGAGCCCGACGGCGGAGACGACCGGCCCAGCGGGGCCCAACCTCGTGTAACGCACGAAATCCCCTTCGCGCTGCGGTTTCCTCATCAACAGCACCAGTCAAAAGGCGAGTAAATTAACTGTCAACCCCACTCTTCGCATAAGCCCGTATGCGGGATATCACAACAAACCCCTACGCGATGGTAGGTGACGGGAGGTGAACTGTGAGAGAAGGACGAGGACTTCGACCCCTATCCGAACCCCTAATTCCGAATCCGGCCCTTTTCGAGAATGAGCGCATTTGGCTACTGTGCGGATGTCGACTGCTACTACGGGCGTGAGGAGATCGAGGTGATCGAGGAGATCCTGCCCGACACGGTCATGACCTTCGACACCTTCACCGACCCGCCCGGCGTCGTGCTCTTCCCAGAAGAGGCCGAGCTGGTCCGCCGCGCCGCCGACAAACGCCGCACGGAGTTCACCACCGCCCGCCACTGCGTGCACCGGGCCATGGAACGGCTGGGCGTGCCCCCGGTCCCGGTGCTGAGCGGCGCTCACGGCGAGCCTGCCTGGCCGCCCGGCGTGGTCGGCAGCATCACCCACTGCGCCGGTTACCGCGCGGCCGCCGTCAGCGCCGGGCCCGGCACCATCGGCATCGACGCCGAGCCCGACGGGCCGCTGCCGCCCGGCGTGCTGGAGGCCATCTCGGTCGCCCAGGAACGCGAGCCGCTGCGCCGCCTGGCCGCCGAGCACCCGGGCACGAGCTGGGACCGGATCCTGTTCAGCGCCAAGGAGTCGGTCTACAAGGCGTGGTACCCGCTGGCCCGGCGCTGGCTGGACTTCCAGGACGCCGTGATCGTGCTGGACCCTCTGCACGGCACGTTCGACGCCCGCCTCCTGGTCGCCGGGCCCCGGTGGCATGGGCAGCCGGTGAGCGGCTTCGCCGGCCGCTGGATGGCCCGCCGCGGCCTGGTGCTCACCGCGATCGCCGTGACCGCTCCGCCCGCCGGCAGGAAGGCCGCCTAGAGATGACCAGATTCGGTGTGGTGCTCATCTCCGAGCGCTCCTCCAGGGACGAGTGGCTGGCCAGGTGCCGCCGCGCGGAGGCGCTGGGCTACGACGTGATCGCGGTGCCCGACCACCTGAACCTGCTCTCGCCCTTCCCCACCGCGGTGCTGGCGGCCGAGGCCACCGAGCGCGCCACGATCGGGACGTACGTGCTCAACGCCAGCTTCCACCGCCCCGCGCTGCTGGCCAGGGACGTCACCACCACCATGGGGCTCATCGGGGAACGGCTGGAGCTGGGGCTCGGCACGGGCTACGTCGAGGCCGAGTTCGCCGCCGCCGGGCTGCCCTTCGACCCGGCCACCCGGGTCGACCGGCTGACCGAGCTGGTCGGCGAGCTGGACACGCTGCTCGACCACAAGGGACCGCCGCTGCTGATCGGCGGCCACGGCGACCGGGTGCTGGGCCTGGCCGCCCGCCGGGCGGAGATCGTCAGCTTCACCGGCGCGCCGTACCGGGCCGAGTACGGCAGGACCGCGCTGGTCGCCGCCGGCGCGCTGCTGCGGCGCGTGCAGCACGTGCGGGCCGTCGCCGGGGAGCGGGGCCTGCGGCCGGAGCTCAACGTGTTGTCCAAGGCCACGGTGCTGACCGGGGACCGGCGCGCGGGCGTGCGGAGCCTGCGGTGTTACGCCCCCGACCTGACCACCGAGGAGCTGCTGGAGGTGCCGACCCTGTTCGTCGGCAGGCCGGCGCAGATCGCGGAGCAGGTCCGCCAGAACGAGGAGCGCTTCGGGTTCTCGTACATCACCGTGATGGACTCGGCGATGGAGGACTTCGGGAAGGTCATCGAACACCTCCGCTGACCGGCTGCCTGGCCGGGTGCGCCAGGCCGTGCAGGCAGGCGTTCAGCGTGCGCGCCTGCACGTTCAGGTAGTAGCTGTGCCGCAGCAGCTCGTCGAGCTGGTGCAGGGCGATCCAGCGGAAGGCCGGGTGGCCGGGCAGCGGGTCCTCGTCCACCTCGACCACCAGGTAGCGGTTGCGCGCGTGGTAGAAGCGGCCGCCCTCCTCCGACAGCATGGTGTCGAAGCGCACCCGCTCCGGCGCCGCGTCCAGCAGCGCGTCGAGCAGCGGCGGGCGGGCCTGGGGCGGCAGGTGGTCGTAGTTGCCCGGCGTGCACTGCACGGTCGGGGCCAGCTCCACCACGTCGGTGTAGCCGGGCTCGACGCGGGCGTGCGCCAGGGCGTGCACCACGCCGCCGATCCGCCGGACCAGGAAGCCGACCACGCCCGTGCCCACCGGCGCGATCATCGGCTGGGTCCAGCCGCCGACCTCGCGGCCGTTGGCCTGCACGCGTACCCCGATCACGTCGAAGAACCCGCCGGTCTCGTGCGAGATCCGGCCCTCGGCCCGCCGCCACCGCCTGACCTGGTTCAGCGGCACCGGCGTGGCCTGGACGTCCACCGTGGAACGGATGCCGCTGAGCCAGCTCAGGAGCTCGGCCGTGTGGTGCCTGGCACCCCACCGCGGGTCGCGGGAGCGCGCCACCGCCGCGCCGAACTCGCCCCCATGGGCCCCGTCCAGGAACGGCAGGCACGCCAGCACGGTCCTGGCGTCCATGTTCACCAGATCGGGCACCGACAGCAGCTCGCGCACCCGCCGCAGCGGCAACCAGCGGAACCCCTCGGCGGCCTCGACGTCCTCGGCCACCTCCACGACCATGTTCCGGTTGCGCTTGCGGTAGAACCACGCGCCCTGCTCCGACTGCCGCACGTCGGCCAGCACCCGCCCCTGCGGCTGCCGGAAGAAGTCCAGGTACGGCACCGCCCGCCCCTGGTGCACGCGGGTGTAGTTGCTCCTGGTGGCCTGCACGGTGGGGGAGAGCTGCGGCCCGCCGGGGTTGCCCGGCTCGTTCTTGGCCTGCATCAGCAGCTGCGGCTCGCCCTCCACCCGCCGCAGCAGGATGCCGAGGATGCCCGCCTCGGGCTGGTTGATGATCGGCTGGCTCCAGGCGGGCACCGCCCATCCCGGGCGGCGCACGTCGAGCCCCTCGACGGCGAAGAACCGGCCGCTCGCGTGGCGGAGGTCGCCCGTCGCCGGGTCCTCCCGCCAGCCGGCCAGCTCCTCCAGCGGCAGCCGGGTCACCTGCATGTACGTGAGCCCGGCGACCTCGCGAAGCCAGTCGTGAACGTCGATGATGGCACACCCCTCACAGCGGTCCGATGCCGCCGAAGTTGTCACGGGCCGAAGGAGTCCTCAACCCCTGCCTGGACGGCCTGCCACCCCTGTCAACTGCGCCGAAGCGGGATAGGGGTTCTCCGGCTGGGCCGGGCCTCCGTAGCCTTCTAATGTGGACGCCATGACCGATCATCGGGAAGTGCGGGCCAGTGACTACGACCGCGAGAGGGTGGCCGAGATGCTCCGCGTCGCGGTCACCGAGGGCCGCATCACGCTGGAGGAGCTGGACGAGCGGGTGGATGGTGCCTACACCGCCCGCACGCTGGGCGACCTGGACGACGTCATCGCCGACCTGCCGCGCTCCGACGTGCTGTCCCCGGCCGGGCCCACGGCCGCGCTCGTCACCCTGTCCGGGGCCGACGTGCTCCAGCTGCACACCCGCAGCGGGCGGGTGGAGCAGGTGGGCCACTGGGTGGTCCCGGAGCGCATGAGCGCCAAGGCCGGGCGGTGGGGCAAGGTGCGCATCGACTTCACCCAGGCCCAGTGCCCGCACCGTGAGGTCGTGCTCGACATCGAGATCACCTCCTGGTTCGGCGACATCGTCGTCGTGGTCCCCCGAGGCTGGCGGGTCCGCGACGAGGACGTCTTACGCCGTTGGCTGGGCTCCGTCCACAACCACCCGCCCGTGCCGCTCGCGCCCGACGGCGTCACCGTACGCCTCACCGGCTACGTGCAGACCGGCGACGTCTGGGTGAGGTATCGCCGGGCAGCAACCTGAGGAGGATCGCATGGCGTGCCGGATCTGTTCGGGCCGTCTCCACCCGTTCGCCGACTTCGGGAGCCAGCCGCTCTCCGACGCCTTCGTCACCCCGGGCGACCCGGGCGCGGAGTTCTTCTTCCACCTGGCCGTGGGGCTGTGCGAGAGCTGTTCGATGGTGCAGTTGCTGGAGGAGGTGCCGCGCGAGCGCATGTTCCACGCGGGCTACCCCTACCTCTCCTCCGGTTCCTCGGTGATGCGCGAGCACTTCCAGAGCCTGGCCAAGCGGCTGCTGACCACCGAGCTGGCCGGGCCCGATCCGTTCGTGGTGGAGCTGGGCTGCAACGACGGCACCATGTTGTCCGTCATCGCCGACGCGGGCGTCCGGCACCTGGGCGTCGAGCCGTCCGGCGGGGTCGCCGACCTGGCGGCGGCCAGGGGCGTACGCGTGCGCAAGGACTTCTTCGAGGCCGGCACCGCGGCGAGCGTGCTGGCCGCGGACGGGCCCGCCGACGTCGTGTACGCGGCCAACACGCTGTGCCACATCCCCTACCTCGACTCGATCATGGAGGGGCTCGACACGCTGCTGCGGCCCGAGGGCGTGTTCGTGTTCGAGGACCCCTACCTGGGCGACATCGTGCAGCGCGCCTCCTTCGACCAGATCTACGACGAGCACTTCTACTTCTTCACCGCCACCTCGGTGCGCGGCCTGGCCCGGCGGCACGGCTTCGAGCTCGTGGACGTGGAGCGGCTGCCCGTACACGGGGGCGAGGTCCGCTACACGCTGGCCCGGCGGGACGCCAGGTCACCGAGCCCGGCCGTGGCCGCGCTGCTGGCCGCCGAGGAGGCCGCGGCGCTCACCGAACCGGCCACCCTGCACCGGTTCGCCGCGCGTGTGGCGGACACCCGCGAGCGCCTCGTGCGGCTGCTCACCGACCTGCGCGACCAGGGCGCTCGCGTGTACGGCTACGGCGCCACGGCCAAGAGCGCCACCGTGCTCAACTACTGCGGCCTCGGCCCCGACCTGATCACGTTCGTCAGCGACACCACGCCGGCCAAACAGGGCAGGCTCACACCCGGCTCGCACATCCCGGTGCTCGGTCCCGAGGCGTTCGCCGATCCCTACCCGGACTACGCGGTGCTGTTCGCGTGGAACCACGCCGAGGAGATCATGGCCAAGGAGACGGCGTTCGGCCGGGCCGGCGGCACGTGGATCCTCTACGTGCCCGAGGTCCAGTTGGTGCGGGCCTGAGGTCATGGAGCACCGCGAGCTGGCGGTGGCCGGCGCCTACGCGTTCTTTCCCGAGGTCTTCTCTGACGGGCGCGGCGACTTCGCCTCGCCGTACCAGGAGAGCGTGTTCGCCGCGGCGGTGGGGCGGCGGCTGTTCCCCGTGGCGCAGGCCAGCAGGAGCGTCTCCAGGCGCGGGGTGGTGCGGGGCGTGCACTACACGCTGGTCCCGCCCGGAACCGCCAAGTACGTCTACTGCGCCGGGGGACGGGCCCTGGACATCGTGGTCGACCTGCGGGTGGGCTCGCCGACGTTCGGGCGGTGGGAGTCGCTGGAGCTGACCGCCGCCAACGGCGTCTCCGTATACCTGCCGCCGGGGGTCGGCCACGCCTTCGCCGCGCTGGAGGACGACACGGTGGTCTGCTACCTGCTGTCGGAGGAGTACCGCAAGGAGCACGAGCTGGCGCTCTCGGTCTTCGACAAGGAGCTCGGGCTGCGGCTGCCGCCGGGCCCGCCGGTGTTGTCGGAACGCGACCGGCAGGCGCCCACGCTGGCCGAGGCGGCGGCGCAAGGGCTGCTGCCCCGGTACGACCGGTGAGGGCTACAGCACCTCGCGGAGCGCGGAGATGATCTTCTCCTGGAGTTCGACGGGGAGCGACGGGTACATCGGCAGCGAGAAGATCTCCCCGGCCAGCGCCTCGGTCACCGGCAGGCTGCCCGGGGCGTGGCCCAGGTGGGCGAAGCCCGACATGGTGTGGACCGGCCAGGGGTAGCTGATGTTGAGATGGATGTCGTAGGCGCGCAGGGCCTCGATGATCTCGTCCCGGCGCGGGTGCCGGACCACGTAGAGGTAGTAGGCGTGCTCGTTGCCCGCGGCGGTCGCGGGCAGGACGAGGCCGGTGTCCGCCAGGCCCTCGGCGTAGCGGGCGGCCACGGCCCGGCGGGCGGCCAGGTAGTCGTCCAGGCGGGTCAGCTTGCGGCGCAGGATCTCCGCCTGCACCTCGTCCAGGCGCGCGTTGTGGCCGGGGGTGGACACGACGTAGTACGTCTGCTCCATCCCGTAGTAACGCAGCCGCCGCAGCGCCCGGTCCACCTCGTCGTCGGAGGTGATGACCGCGCCGCCGTCGCCGTACGCGCCGAGGACCTTGGTGGGGTAGAAGGAGAAGGCGGCCGCGTGCCCCATCGAACCGGCCACCCGGCCGTGGTGGCGGGCGCCGTGCGCCTGGGCGCAGTCCTCCATGATCACCAGGTCGTGCGCGGCGGCCAGCCGTTCCAGCGGGGCCATGTCCACGCACTGGCCGTACAGGTGGACCGGCAGCAGGCACCGCGTCCGCGCCGTGATCGCGGCCGCCACCTGCGAGACGTCCATCAGGTACGTGCCGGGGTCGACGTCGGTGAAGACCGGGGTCGCGCCCACGGCGTCGATGGCGACCACGGTCGGTGCGGCCGTGTTGGAGACGGTGATCACCTCGTCGCCCGGGCCGACGCCCAGCGCCTGCAGGGCGAGCTTGATCGCGTTGGTGCCGTTGTCCACGCCGGCGCAGTGACGTACGCCGTGGTAGCCGGCGAACTCCTCCTCGAAGGAGCGCACGCTCTGGCCGAGGATGAGCTGGCCGGAGCGGAAAACGGTCTCGACGGCGTCCATGATGTCGGCGCGCTCGGTTTCGTATTCCGGCAGATAGTCCCAGACACGGGTGGGCATCATCGTCCTCCTAGAGACTCCCGGCCCCGAGTAAACGCCCTGTCCGCCGGTCGGCGGAACCCCTAGAAAAGGGGGGCCCTATCTCAGGGGAGGGGTAGGGGGTGACGCCCGATCGCCGCGCTTATTACGTTGGCGGTGGCACACATCATTGCGAATGAGCCGAAAGACTTCACATGACGGCACATTACCTTTTTATATGTCATCCCGATCATGGTCATCTCATTCCGACGCTCGCCGTGGTGGCCGAATTGACGCGTAGGGGAAACCGCGTCACCTATCTCACCGCGGAGAGCACGGCCCGCCTGGTCGCGGAGGCCGGGGCCGAGCCCGTCACCTATGACTCCCCGTACCAGCGGGTGCGCTCGCGCGAGCGGGAGGACGACCCGCTCGCGCTGCTCTCGCTGCTGCTGGACGAGAGCGCGGCGATCCTCGGCGCCGTCGGGCGCCTGCCCGAGCGGCCCGACGCGGTCGTCTACGACATCTCGATCCTGCACGCCGGCCGCATCCTGGCCAGGAAGCTCGACCTGCCGGCGACCCAGCTCATCCCGATCTTCGCCTCCAACGCCCACTACTCCGTCCTCGCCTCCACCTACGAGTGCGAGGACGGCGGCCGCCTGGAGCGGGCGCTGCCCGGCTGGGTGGATGGCATGCTGGCCAGGATCGGCGCGCTGGCGCGGGCGCACGGGGTCCAGGACGACCCCGCCGAGCTGTGGTGGGAGGTCCAGGACGCCAACCTGGTGACCATCCCGCGGTCGTTCCAGTTCGCCGGCGAGACCTTCGACGAGCGCTTCGCGTTCGTCGGTCCCTGCCTGGGAGAGCGGCGGTTCCTGGCCGAGTGGGAGCCGCCGGGCGACGGCCTGCCGATCGCGCTGCTCTCCTTCGGCACCATCGGCGCCGCCCGGCCCGAGCTGCTGCGCACCTGCGTCCAGGCCCTCGCCGAGCTGCCCTGGCGCACCGTGGTCACGCTGGCCGACGGCGTGGACCCCGCCGACCTCGGCCCGCTGCCGCCCACCGTCGAGCCGCGCCGGTGGGTGTCGCACCTGAGCGTGCTGCGCCACGCCTCCGTGGCGGTCACCCACGGCGGCATCGGCACCACCATGGAGGCCCTGTACTGGGGCTGTCCACTGGTGGTCGTGCCGACCACCGCCTTGGACCGGCCGCCCGCGCGGCGAATCGAGGAACTGGGCCTCGGCCGCGCGCTGGACCCCGCGCTGCTGACCCCCGAGGGGCTGGCCGAGCAGGTGCTCGCTGTCGCGGGCGACCCGCGCATCCGCCAGGCCGCCGCGGAGATGCGCCAGGAGATCAGGGCCGCCGGCGGCACCTCCCGGGCCGCCGACGAGCTCGAACGCCTGCCGGCCAAGGCGGCGGCGTGATGGAGGCGCCCGCGTTCGAGTTCCGCGTGCTGGGGCCGCTCAAGGTGGTCAAGGACGGCGTCGAACTGCCCATGAGCGCCAACAGGGAGCTGGTCATCCTGGCCAGCCTGCTGCTGAACGCCAACCGGGTGATGAGCGTGGAACGCCTGATCGAGGCGGTGTGGGCCGGGTCGGCACCGCCCAGCGCGTGGCGGCAGGTCGCCATCTGCGTCTCGCGGCTGCGCCGTACGCTCGGGGCCGGGCTGATCGAGACCTCCAGCCCCGGCTACCTGCTCAGGGCCGCGCCTGACAGCATCGACTGGCTCAGGTTCACCCTCATGATGTCCCGGGCGCGCGCGCTGGCCGACTCCGGTCAGGCGGAGGCGGCCGTCCCGCTGATGCGCGAGGCGCTCGCGCTCTGGCACGGCCGTCCGTTCGAGGACATCAGGGGGCTGCGGTACGACGTGGCGCGGATGGAGGAGTCCCGGCTGGAGGCACTGGAGACCTGCCTGGAGCTGGAGATCGAGCTCGGCCGCCACCACCAGGTGATCCCCGAGCTGCTGGCCCTGGTGGCGGAGTCGCCCTTCCGCGAGCGGGTGCGCGCCCAGCTCATGCTGGCCCAGTACCGCGCGGGCCGCCGGGCCGAGGCGCTGCGCACGTACCAGGAGACCCGCCGCTACCTGCTGGAGCAGATCGGCCTGGAGCCCGGTCCCGCCCTGCGGCAGCTGCACGAGCAGATACTCAGGGACGAGTCCGCCCTGATGCGCCCGCCCGCCCACCGGCCGGCAGGCGTCGTGCCCTGCCAGCTTCCGCCGCGGGTGCTGCCGTTCGTGGGGCGGACCGGCGAGCTGGCCGCCCTGGACGCCGCCCTGCTCCGGGACGACGCGGCCCCCGCCACCATGATCATCAGCGGTCCGGCCGGGGTCGGCAAGACCACCCTGGCCCTGCGATGGGCGCACGCCCAGATCGACGCCTTCCCGGACGGCCAGCTGTACGCGGACATGGCGGGCGCCGGCCCCGGCGCCGTCCTCGACCGCTTCCTGCGCGCGCTCGGCGTGCCCGCCCAGGACCTGCCCGCCGACCCCGCCGAGAGGCTCGCCCTCTACCGGAGCCGCACGGCCCGGGGCAGGGTGCTGGTGGTGCTGGACGACGTCAGGGACAGCGACCAGGTGTTGCCGCTGCTGCCGGGCGGCGTCCGCTGCCGGGTCGTGGTCACCGCCGCGGACCCGCTGGACGACCTGGTGGCCCGGCAGGGCGCGCATCGCGCGTTCCTGCGGCCGCTGCCGGAGGAGGCGGCCCGGGAACTGGCGGGCCTGCTGGTGGGCACGTCACCGCACGGAGCCGAGGCGGTGCGCGACCTCGTCGCCGCCTCCTGCGGAAACCCCCTCTCCCTGCGCCTGGCCGCGGCCCGCCTCCGCTCCCGCCACGCCGCCCGACTCCACAACTGACGGCCGAGCCGGTCAGTGCCGGGACAGGATCGTGTCCAGAGCGGTCACCAGGGTGTCCGCCGAGGGGGTGTCCTCGTGCGTGCGCCAGCCGACGTGCCCGTCCGGGCGGATGAGAACCGCTCCGCGTGGGCCGAGGCCGTATTCCTTGGCCCAGGTCGGGGAGGTGAGCGCGGCGGTCGTGTCCTCGTCGGCGATCTCCACGGCGGTGAGCGGGACGCCGGTGACCGAGGCGGCCTGGTGGAGCCAGCCGCTGCCCGCCGGGGTCATCAGGGTGAAACGCGGGCCGAGCAGGTCGAGCGTCGACACCTGGCCCCGGTGGCCCGACAACCAGACGTGGGGGGCGCGGTGGCCGGGGCGGGCGGTCGGGACGTACGTGCGGTAGGGGTCCGCCGGCGACGGCGGCGGGGTGCCGTCGGGGACGACGGCGGCGGAGGAGTAGGCGAAGCCCAGCACCAGCCCTTCCGAGCTGCGCCGGTCGGCCTGCCGCTGGATGGCCTCGCTCATCGACAGCCGCCCCTCCATCATCCGGAAGGTGATCAGGGCGTTGGTCAGGCTCTCGTCCACGGTGCGCCCGGCGAGCGGACGGCGCTCGGCCGCGTACGTGTCCAGCAGCCCTTCCCCGGCCCTCCCGCGCAGTACGGCGGCCAGCTTCCAGGCCAGGTTGTGGGCGTCCTGGATGCCGCAGTTCATGCCGAAACCGCCCTGCGGGGTCGCCACGTGGGCGGCGTCCCCGGCCAGGAAGACCGGGCCGGAGCGGAAGGCGGAGGCGAGCATGACCTGCTGCAGCCACGGCATCACGCCCAGGATGGTGACCGGCAGGCCGGGTACGCCGACGGCGTCCCGCACCGCGCGCAGGCACACCTCCTCGGTGAAGTCCGCGGGGCTGCCGCCCTCCTCAGGGTCGTAACCCGTCTGCACCATCCAGCGCCGCCCGTGGTCCACCGCCTCGACGGCGCAGGGCGGGTCGCGCAGGAAGGACAGGGCGGCCCGCCGGTCGGCGGGCAGGAAGCCGAGGTCGGCCTCGAACATGATGCTGATCATGTGGCCGAGCGGCGGCGGGCCCTCGGTGGTGATGCCGAGGGAGTCCCGGATGCCGCTGCGGCTGCCGTCGGCCGCCACCAGGTGGCGGCAGCGCACCAGGGTCTCGCCGGCCGAGTCGGAGACGACCGCCTCGACGCCGTCCCCGTCGGACCTCATCCCGGTCATGGTGGTGGCGAACCTGACGTCGGCCAGCGACTCCGCGAGCCGCCGCAGGATCACTTCGAGCAGGTCCTGCGCGCACAGAGAGGTGTAGGTGGGGCTCTGCGGGGCGTCCCTGTTCAGCGCCGCCGCCGACCGGACGAAGTCGTCGGCCGTCAGCGAGCTGCCCACGCCCACCGCGAGGTACTCCTCGCGCGGCATGCCCGCGCCCTCCACCTCCTCCTGGATCCCCCAGGCGCGAAAGAGCTCCATTGTCCTGGTGGTGATGAGCCGGGCCTTCGGGAAAAGCGATGTGCCCGAGTGCCGCTCCACCAGCAGGGTCGATATTCCGTGACGGGAGAGCTCGATGGCGGCACAAAGCCCCACCGGTCCGCCGCCGACCACTAAAACTTCGACATCGAGCTCCTTCATGATGCCCAGGGTGATATATCGCGATTGTTCTGGTCAATGCGTGGATAACCGCGTGATACAGCAGTGATACACCTACTTAGTAGCTTATGCGGTGCAGATCCAGATTAAGTCAATCGGCGATTGTCGAATTCCTGGAGACCATGATGCTGTTTGCGCAGGGCGCCGTGGCGCTGGTGACCGGCGGGTCGCGCGGGATCGGCCGGGCCGTCGCGCTCGACCTGGCCAGGGAGGGCGCCCACGTCATCGTGAACTACGCGCGGTCCGCGGGGGACGCCAAGGACGTCGTCGCCCAGATCGAGGAGGAGGGCGGCAGCGCGACAGCCGTGCAGGCGGACGTGACGGACGAGGAGGCCGTACGGGGGATGTTCCGCGGTGTGCGGGCCGACCACGGACGCCTCGACGTGCTGGTGACCAGCGCCGGCGTCACGTTCGACCGCTACCTCATCGCCATGAGCCTGGAGCAGTTCCGCGCCCCGGTCGAGACCAACCTCGTCGGCACCTTCCTGACCTGCAGGGAGGCGCTCAAACTGATGCAGCACCAGCGGAGCGGGGCGATCGTGACGCTCTCCTCCTCCAGCGGGCTCGACGGGGGCTTCCCCGGCCAGACCAACTACGTGGCCTCCAAGGGCGCGATCATCGCCTTCACCCACGCGCTGTCCAATGAGGCGGCCCCGCACGGCGTGCGGGCCAACGTGGTGTGCCCCGGGTTCGTGGCCACCGACATGACGCGCAAGGTCCCCGCGGACCTCAAGAAGCAGTACGAGTCCCGCATCCGGCTGGGCCGCATGGGCCGGCCAGAGGAGATCGCCTCGATCGTGAGCTTCCTGGCCTCGGACAAGGCCTCGTACATGTCCGGCTCCGTGGTCGTCGCCCACGGCGGCGGCCTCGGCTGAGCCCCACCTCGTCACAAGGAGAACGCATGACCATCGACGAACTGCGCGCCAAGGCCGCCGAGCGCCAGCAGACCTGCGGCCAGATCAAGAAGATGATCGTGTCCAGACTGGACCTGGAGATCGAGCCGGACTGGATCACCGACGACCAGCCGCTGTTCGGCCGCGGCCTCGAACTCGACAGCCTCGACGTGCTCGAACTCTACGTGGCCATCGAGGCCGAGTTCGGCGTGGCACTCTACGACAGCGAGATGTCGGTGTTCGGCTCGGTGTCGCGGCTCGCCGACGAGGTCAGCCCGGCGCTGCGGGCGACGGTATGACGGTCGCCGAGAAGGCGCCGGCGGCCACGGGGCTGACGCACGACCAGATCCGCCAGGTGCTGCCGCACCGGTGGCCGATGTTGCTGCTCGACCGGATCGGCTCCGTGGAGCCGGGGGTCAAGGGCACGGCCACCAAGAACGTGGCCGGGACCGAGTTGTGGTTCCAGGGACACTTCCCCTCCGAGGCGGTGCTGCCGGGGGTCGTGATCGTCGAGGCCATGGCCCAGCTCTCCGGGGTGGTCTTCGCCCTGGCCGGAGCCAGCGAGATCAGCTACCTGGCGGGGGTCAGGTCGATGCGGTTCCGCCGCCCGATCGTCCCCGGCGACCAGGTCACCCTGACGGCCGAGCGCACCGCGGGCGGCGGCGGGTTCGCCGAGTTCCGGGTCTCGGCCCGGGTGGACGGACAGGTCGCCGCCGAAGGAAACCTCACGATCGCCGATCCGGCGTTCCAACGCTCTGTGCGAAAGGTGTGAACATGGCAAGCGTCCTCGCGACCACGCATCCGGAGGACACCGTGTACGGCGAGGTGGGCGACGCCACCGTGCCCCTGCGCTTCTCCTCACTCTCGGAGGAGTACGGCGTGCTGAGAGAGCGCGCCGCCCTCCTGGACCTCAGCGGACACCGGCTCATCGAGATCACCGGCCCCGCCGCCGTGGACTTCGCCCAGCGGCAGCTGGCCCGCGACGTGGAGTACCTCACCTCCGACCGCTGCATGATGAGCCTCGTCCTGGACGAGTCCGGCCAGGTCGTGGACCAGGTCCTCGCCTTCGGCAGGGAGGACGGGATCCTGCTGGAGAGCTCCTGCGGCGCGGGCACCCGGCTGCTGGAGCACCTGCTCGCGCGCAGCGAGGAGGGCGTCGAGATCATCGACCGCTCGGGCGACCTGACCGTCCTGGGCCTGGAGGGCCCGTACGCCTGGGGCGTGGTGGGCCGCCTGATCGACGGCGAGCTGGCCGCGCTGCCGTTCGAGTCGGTGGTGGACACCACCTGGGACGGTCTGGAGATCGTCTTCGCCAGGACCGGCCTGACCGGCGAGTACGGCTACCAGATGATCGTGCCCATCGAGGCCGCCGCCGACCTGTGGCGCCGGTCGCTGGAGCACGCGCAGGCAGCCGGGCTGGAGGCGCTGGAGCTGGCCATGCTGGAGGTACGCCAGCCGATCCCGCGCCACGAGGCCACCCCCGGCGCGACGGTCATCGAGATCGGCGCCAACTGGCTGGTGGACATCACCAAGGACGAGTTCGTCGGCAAGGACGCCGTGGTCGAGGCGTTCGAGAGCGGCGGCGGGCGGCGCACGGTCGGCTTCACCGGCTGCACCGGCGTCCCGGCGCCAGGCACCCGCGTGCAGGCGGGCGGCCAGGACATCGGCGAGATCGTGTACGCCGTCCACAGCGTCGGGCTCGACGCCACCCTCGGCCTGGCCAGGGTGGACCAGGACCTGGCGGCGGCGGGGCTGGAGCTCACCGTCGGCGGCCTGCCCGTGACCACGCTGACCAGCCCCTACATCGTGCCCAAGAGCTGGAGCATCCCGATCATCTGATCGGCCGGCGCGCTGAGAAGGAGACAAGCATGGCGCTGCGGCCCGTCGTGGTCACCGGCCTGGGCATCATCTGCGCGGCCGGACGCGACCTCGCCGAGTTCTGGAGCCGGCTCACCACCGCCCAGGGCGGACTCACCCCGATCGAGGACGAGGCGTTCGCCGTGTTCACCGCTCGGCACGCGGGCCAGGTGCCCGACGAGTGGATCGACGACCAGCTCCCGCCCTCGGACGCCCACTACGACCGTACGGCCAAGCTCGCCCTTGTCGCCGCCCGCCAGGCGATCGAGCAGGCGGGGCTGACGGAGGGCGGGCCCGGCCAGGAGCGGTTCGGGATCATCCTCGGCAAGTGCCAGGCGACCCCCGACGCCGTGGGCCGCTACCAGCCCATGCACCGCACGGGCGACGTGGTGGCGGGGCGGCTGGGCCTGCGCGGCCCGCGCATCCTGGTGTCCACCGCCTGCGCCGCCGGGGGCAACGCCGTCGGCCTGGCCAAGGACAAGATCCTCACCGGCGAGGCGGACGCGGTCCTGGCGGGAGGCGTCGATCCGCTGCTGTTCGGCACCTACGCGGGCTTCGCCGGGCTGCAGGCCCTGAGCACCGGCCCCTGCCGGCCCTACAGCCACTCCGACGGCCTCAACCTCGGCGAGGGCGCGGCGTTCCTGCTGCTGGAGCCGCTGGACCTGGCCCTGGCCAGAGGCGCCACCCCGCTGGCCGAGGTGGCGGGCTACGGCCTGTCCGCCGACGCCTACCACGCCACCGCTCCCGACCCCACCGGCCGCGGCGGGTCCAGCGCGGTACGGCGGGCGCTCGCCGACGCCGGTCTCACCCCCGGCGACGTCCACTACGTCAGCGGCCACGGCACCGGCACCCCCGCCAACGACGCCATGGAGGCCAAGGTCATGCGCCTGGTCTTCGGCGAGCGGGCCGGGCAGGTGCCCACCAGCAGCATCAAGTCCTTCGTCGGCCACACGCTGGGCGCGGCGGGCGCGGTGGAGGCGGTGGCCAGCGTGCTGGCGCTGCGCCACGGCACGGCCCCGCCCACGATCGGCTTCGACGACAAGACCGTGACGGACCTGGACTTCGTGCCGAACGAGGCCAGGCCGATGCCCATCGACACCGTCGTCTCCAACAACTACGCCTTCGGCGGCAACAACGTCTCGCTCGTGCTGACCCGGCCCCGCGGCCCCCGCCGGCACGAGGAGCTGCCCCGGCGCGAGGCCGTGATCACCGGCCTGGGCCCGGTGACCGGCGTCGGCACCGGGATCGCCGAGGTGAGCGAGGCCGTCGCCGCGGGCCGCCAGGCGCCCGGCCGGCCGCCGTCGCTGGACGGCCGGACGTTCGCCCCGCGCTCGTTGTGGCGGCACATGAACCACCTGTCCCGCATGGCCATCGCGGCCTCCCGGCTGGCCTGGGAGGACGCCGGGCTGAAGCTGCCCAGGAAGGCGCTGGACGACGTGGGCCTGGTGTTCGCCACCGGGGCCGGGTCGGCCGAGAGCACCGGCGGGTTCGACGAGAGCATCGCCGTCAACCCGAACAAACCGGCCGTGCTCAGCTTCTCGAACGTGGTGCTGAACGCCACCGGCGGCGCCGTCTGCCAGACCCTGGGCCTGCGCGGGCCGACCACCACGATCTGCAACGGCGGGGCGTCGGCCTCGATCGCCCTCGACTGCGCGCTGGAGATGATCTGGGCGGGCAAGGCGGAGGTGGTCGTGGTCGTCGCCGCCGACGAGACCGCCGCGCCCCAGCCGTCGTACGACGCGGACGAGACCCCCACGCCGGTGCCGTACGGCGAGGGGTCGGCCGAGCCCGTGCGGGGATCGGCCGCCGTGGCCTTCGTGATCGAGTCGGCCGAGCACTGCGCGGAGCGGGGCGGCAGGCCGTACGCACGGGTGGAGGGCACCCGGCACGCCGGCGGCGAGGGAGCCGAGCCGGTCAGGCGGAGCCTCGCGCTGCTCGACGGGCAGGCACCGGGGCTCGTGATCGGGACGGGGACCGGGCTGCCGGCGGACGGCGACGAGGTCGCCGCCGTGCTCGACAGGGCACCGGGGGCGCTGCTCACCAGCACCGCCGCACTGACCGGCGACTGCCAGGCGGCGACCGGCGCCATGAACATCGCCATGGGAGCGCTGGCCGTGCGGGAGCGGATCGCGCCCGCGCTGACCGGCCTCACCACCCCGCTCGCCGGAGACCTCGCCTCCTACGTGACCAAGCCGGACCTGTCCGGCCCGGTGCGCCACGCGCTGGCCCTGACCGCGGCGAACGGCTCCGTACGCGGCGCCGTGCTGCTGGGGGCGGTATGAGCGCCCCGCCCTTCGACGTCGCCGAGACCGACCGGCTGCTGACCACCACCCGGTCCGTACGCCGCCGCCTCGACCTGGAGCGGCCCGTCCCCCGGGAGGTCATCCAGGAGGCCCTGGAGGTCGCCGTCCAGGCGCCCACCGCCAACAACCACCAGAACTGGCGCTGGCTGGTGATCACCGAGACCGCCGCCAAGGCCAGGCTGGCCGAGCTGATCCGCTCGTCGTGGCAGTTCCACCTCAACGACATCTGGACCAGGGCGGGGCGGCGGCGCCACGACGCGCAGGCCCGCCGCAACCACGCCTCGGCGCAGGCGCTCACCGAGACCATCGCGACCGTGCCCGCACTGGTGATCCCGTGCGTGCTCGGCCGCCCGCCGGACATCGCGGCGATCAACGCCGCCTGGCGCGGCCGGATGGCCGACAAGGTCGACGAGGACCCCGGCCACCTCGTCCAGCACGGCGAGACGCGCGCCAGCATCTTCTACGGCTCGATCTTCCCGGCCATCTGGTCCTTCCAGCTCGCCCTGCGCAGCCGGGGCCTCGGCAGCACCATCACCTGCCTGCACGTGCCCCACGAACGCGAGGTGGGGCGGCTGCTCGGGATTCCCTCCGGGGTCACGCAGGTGTGCATGATCCCGGTCGCGTACACGGTGGGCACCGACTTCCGCCCCGCCGACCGCTACAGCGCCAAGGAGCGCACCTACTGGGAGAGGTGGGGGACGTGACCCAACGACCGGAACAGCCCGACGTCGTCATCGTCGGCGGCGGCATCTCGGGCGCGTCGGCGGCCTGCAAACTGGTCGCCGGCGGGCTCTCGGTGGTGCTGCTGGAGAAGCAGGACGGCTACAAGGACCTGGTACGCGGCGAGTGGCTGGCGCCCTGGGGGATCAGGGAGGCCCAGCGGCTGGGCGTCTACGACTGCTTCTCGGCCGGGGGCGGCTGGGAGATCCGGGAGTGGATGACCTGGGACGAGTCCGTCAGCGACGACGAGGTCGAGGCGGTGGACATGACCAGGTTCATCCCCGGCATCGGCGGCCCGCTGTCCTTCCCGCACCACAGCGTGTGCGAGCTGATGGCCGAGCAGGCCGTGGCCGGCGGCGCGCAGCTGGTGATGGACGCCTCCAAGATCGGCGTCGTACCCGGTCGCCGGCCGGTGGTGACGTACTGGACCCCCGAGGGTGCGCACGAGCTGCGGCCCCGCATCGTGCTCGGCGCGACCGGCCGGGGCTGCACGGTCGGCCGCCAGGTCGGCGTCACCATGAGCAACTCCATGCACCACTGGGGCGGCGGCATGATGGTCGAGGGCCTGGACGACTGGCCGCAGGACGTGCAGGCCATGGGCACCGAGGGCGACGTCATGTTCATGGTCTTCCCCCAGGGGTACGGCCGCGCCCGCCTCTACCTGAACTTCCCCACCGTGAACAAGCACCGCTACCGGGGACCGGGCGGCGTCGAGCGGTTCCTGGCCGCGTTCGAGCTCAACTGCCTGCCCGACCGGGGCAAGGCGGTCACCCAGGCCGTTCCCGCCGGGCCGCTGTCGGTGTGGCCGTCGGTGTCCAGCGTCCCGGAGGGGCCGCCGCTGACCGAGGGCGTGGTGCTGATCGGCGACGAGGCGGGCAACGCCGACACCGTGCTCGGCACCGGCCTGTCCTGCGCGATGCGCGACGCCAGGACCGTCTGCGACATCCTGCTGGCCTCCGGCGACTGGTCGCCCGAGGCGTTCACCCCCTACGTGGAGGAGCGGGACTTCCGCCTGGAGCGGCTGGACTTCGGCGCCTCCATCGTGAGCAGGCTGCACGTCGAGTTCGGTCCCGCCGCGCTGGAACGCCGGCGCCGGGTGCGCAGGCTGATGGCGAAGAACTTCGCCGCGCAGGTGACCGGGCTGCTCAACATGGTCGCCCCCGAGGACGTACCGGAGTTCGGCTTCAGCGAGTTCTTCGCTGAGCGGCTGTTCAGGGAGACAGCATGACCGAGAAGAAGACCACGCGCGTCAACGACGTGGACCTGGCCTACGTGGACGAGGGCGAGGGCGATGCCGTCGTCCTGCTGCACGGCTTCCCCGACTCCTCCTACCTGTGGCGGCACCAGATCCCCGCCCTCGTCGAGGGCGGCTTCCGGGTCATCGCGCCGGACCTGCGCGGCTTCGGCGACTCCGGCAAGCCGCAGGAGGTCGAGGCGTACGGCATGCAGACCATCGTCAACGACATCGTGGCCCTCACCATCAAGCTCGGCGTCAAGCGGCCGCACGTGGTGGGCCACGACTGGGGAGCGGCCATCGCCTGGATGTACGCCTTCCTCATGCCCCGCAGGATCGACCACCTGGCCGTGTTATCGGTCGGCCACCCCGGCGTGTTCGCCACGCCCTCGCTGGAGCAGCGGGCGGCCTCGTGGTACATGCTCTTCTACCAGTTCCCCGGCGTGAGCGAGGAGCTGCTGCGCCGCAACGGCTGGCGGCTGTTCAAAGAGATCATGGGGCGGGACGGCGACCACGACCGTTACCTGCGCGACCTGGCCAGGCCGGGCGCGCTGACCGCCGGGCTGAACTGGTACCGGGCCAACCGTTCGCCCGCCGCCGAGCTGCGCCCGGCGCGGCCCTTCCCGCCCGTGCTCGCCCCGACGCTCGGCATCTGGGGGAGCGGGGACAAGGCGCTGCTGGAGGAGGGCATGGCCGGCTCCGGCAAGTTCGTCAAGGGCCCCTGGCGGTACGAGCGGGTCGAGGACGCCGGTCACTGGCTGCCACTCGACGCCCCCGACCAGGTCAACAAGCTGCTGCTCGGCTTCCTCGGCACGGAGCGGCCCGCGCACGAGGAACGGCGACCGCGGCGCCGGTTGTAGCCGGCCGCCGCGAAGGGAGTGGACGTTTGATGCTCGGCTATCTCTTTCCAGGACAGGGGACCGTCCGCGTCGGGATGGGCGCGTGGTTGCGCCGCAGGCCCGTCGCCAGGGAGCGGCTCGACCAGGTCGACACGCTGCTTTCGCGGCCGATCTCCCCGCTGTGCGCCCGAGGGCCCATCGACCGGCTGGTCGCCACCGAGCACGCCCAGGTGGCGGTGACGGCCTGCAACCTCGCGGCGCTGGCCGTACTGGAGGAGGAGGGCTACGAGGCCGCCATGGTGGCCGGGCACAGCGTGGGCGAGCTGAGCGCGCTGCACGCGGCCGGCGTACTGGACCTGGCCGAGACCGTCCGGCTGGTCGAGACGCGCTCGCGGCTCATGGCCGGCGTCGGCGTGACGGGCGGCATGCGTGCGGTGATGGGCCTGCCGATCGAACGGGTGGAGGAACTGGCCGCGGCCGCCTCCGCCCCCGGCGAGCCGGTCGTGGTGGGATTGGAGAACGCGCCAGGCCACGTGGTGGTCTCGGGAGCGCTGCCCGCGCTCGACCGGCTGACGTCGCTCGCTACTGACGCCACCAAGATCGTGCCGCTCCAGGTCGGCAACGCCTTCCACTCGCCGCTGATGGCCGCCGCCGTGCCGGACTGGGCGGAGGCGGTACGCAGCGCGCCGATGCGGGAGCCGCGCGTACCCGTCGTCCCCAACGTCACCGGCGAGCCCACCACCGACCTGGCCATGCTGCGGGAGGCCCTGATCGCCCAGCTCACCGGCCGGGTGTTGTGGACCCGCACGGTCACCGCGATCGAGGCGAGCGCCCCCGGTGTGGAGGTGGGCGACAGCAAGGTCCTCACCGGGCTGTCACGCCGCGCCGAGGCCCGCTGCCTGAGCATGTCCGACCCCGGCACCCTGCGCCGCCTGGCCAGGGCGGTGGCCGCGTGAACCGCTGGGGCAGCGCCGTGGTCGGCTACGCGGGGCTCACCCGGCCGCAGGACCTGCTCGGCGAGGCGCCGCTGGAGGAGGTCTTCACGCGGGCCGAGCGGATGAGGTCCGCCGGCGGGCGCACCCTGCAGCACTGGGCGGGACGGCTGGCGGGCAAGCACGCGGTGCTGCGCCTGCTCGGCCTGCCGCCCACCGCCGAGCGGCTCGGCCAGGTGGAGGTGTTGTCGCAGCCCACCCCCGCCTGCCGGGGCGGCGCGGCCTGCCTCGACGGGCACCCGCCGGCCGTGCGCCTGAACGGCGAGCTGTCCGAACTGGCGGGCTCCGGCGAGCAGATCCGGATCTCGCTCAGCCACACGGGTGAGCGCGCCCTCGCCGTGGCGCTCCGCTCAGCGCAACTGCCGGAGGACTCGGCGCGGCTGCCGGAGGACCTGGTGCGGTTGCCGAAGGACTCCGTGCGGTTGCCGGAAGACGAGGACAGGTGACGATGGACGCCAGGAAGCTCGCGGAGGACCACCTGCAGGCGTGGCGCGACGGCGATCCCGGCGCGGTCGCCGCTACGGCCGTCACCTACTCCGATCCCGACACCGGTGGCGTGCTCGAGGGCCCGGCGTTGACCGCGCACGCGGCCGCGGTGCTGGCCCGGTTCAGAAACCTGCGCTTCGAGGTGGACCGGGTGGTCGGCGACCAGGACGCGGCCGTCGTCTCCTGGACGCTCAGGGCCGATCACCGCGACGCCTACCTGGGCATGCCCGCCACCGGCGGCGCGATCACCGTGAGCGGCACCGACCTGGTGACCGTCGACGGGAACGGCGCGCACGTGCGGCGCGGATTCGACCGGCTGGCGCTGGCCGAGGCGCTCGGCTACACGGCCAGGTTCGTGCCCGGGGCCGACGAGGCCCGCGAGTTCGGCGTCAGCGCCAGGGCCGCCACCGGCCGCACCGAGCGCCCCGGCGCGCTCGTCCTGACCTGGCTGGAGGTCCGCGACGACGCCGAGGCCGCCGACGTGGACCTGCTCAGCGTGGAGATCGTCAAGTCGCTGCGCGCCGCCCGCGGCTTCCTCGGCGTGACCACCTTCGACATCGGCGACCGCAAGTTCACCCTGAGCGCCTTCGACCGGCCCGAGTCGGTGCGCGCCATCCACGCCCGGCCGCACCAGCGGGCCATGCGCCGCTTCTTCAAGGGCGGCCTGTGCACCCGCGTCCACACCAGCGTCTGGCATCCCGTCACCGCGCGCGACTTCGCCCGCTGTCCCGACTGCTCGGCGGTCGTGGCGGTGGGCACGGACGCGGCCTGCGGCTGCGGCTGGACACCGGACGCCGCCTCCACCCTGTGACCGCCGCCTGCAACCACCCCCCGTGATCGTCCCCACCGAGCAACTGGAGACTTGATGATGGAATTCACCGCCGAGCACCTGCCCGGCGACGGCAGGCCGGCCGTGGTGTTCATGTCCGCGCTGTTCGCCGGTGGCTGGATCTGGGACCACCCCTTCCACCGGCTGGCGGCCGACAGGTGGCCGGTGCTCCGTACGAACGAGCCGATCTGCGCCCTGGACCGCCAGGTGGCCGGGTCGATCGAACGGCTCGGTGACGCGCTGCTGCTGGCCTGCGACGAGGCAGGGGTGACGGACGCCATCGTGTGCGCCAACTCGCTCGGCGGCCTGGTGGCCATCGACCTGGCGGGCCGCCGTCCCGACCGGGTGCGCGGGATCGTGGTGAGCGGCGCCCCCGGCCTGACCGCCGACCCCGACGTGGGGCTGAGCTTCGATCGGCGGGGGAGCGTGCGGCCGTTCGGCGACGACTTCGGCGAGCGCATGGTGGCCGCCCTGTTCCACAGCGGACGCAGCCACTTCTCCCCCGAGCGGATGGCCGAGGCCGGTGCCCTGCTGCAGCGCCCGGAGTCCATGGTGAGCATGGCCCGCAGCATCAAGGCCACCCGCAGGTACCAGGTCAAGCCGGCGCTGGACCGGGTCCAGTGCCCGTCCTTGTACGTCTGGGGCCGCCACGACCGCATGACCCCGGTCGACTCCTGGCTGGAGCTGCTGGCCGCGTACCCGGACAACGAGGTGCTGGTCGTCGAGGACAGCGGCCACATCCCCATGGTCGAGTGCGCCGAGCGGTACACCGCGGCCCTGGAGCCCTTCGTCACCCGCTGCGCCGGAGCGCTCACATGAGCGCGCCCGCTGTCCTCATGGGTGTGGACATCGTGGACACCGACCGGCTCGCCAGGGCGGCGGCCCGCGGCGGCGAGGTGTTCACCCGCCACCTCACCACCCCCGCCGAGCGGGAGCTCGGGCCGGGCGTGGCCGCCTTCTCCGTCAAAGAGAGCCTGATCAAAGCGGTGGGGCTGCGTCCGCCCGGCTTCACCTGGCACGACTTCGAGGCCGTGGCGGCCCCGCCGGACGGCTGGCCCGCCCGCCTGCTGGAGGAGGCGGCAGGAGAGCTGAGCGCCTCCACCGGCCTGTCCCTGACCGGAGGCGCGACCTACGCCGTCCGCGGCGCCAGCGCGCGGGCCGCCCTCGAACGGCTCCGCCCGGGTGCGGGCACGGCGGCGGGTGCCGCCAGGTGGGGGGAGGGCGACGGGTTGTTCGTGTCGCTGGCGATCGTCTACGCCGAGGAAGAGGGGATCCCGTCATGATGAGATCGGTCGCGCCCGGAGAGTCGATTCAGCGGGCGCTGGACGAGGCCGGGCCGGGCGCCCGGATCGTGCTGGCCGAGGGCGTCTACGCCGAGAGCGTCTGGATCAGGCACTCAGGCGTGACCTTGACCGGCGCGGGCCTCGGCAGGACCGTCCTGGTTCCCGGCGACGGCGTGCCGCCCGACGTGCCCAGCCTGCACGACGCGACGGCCGACGTGGTCAGCGGCGTGACCGTGTACGGCCAGGCCGTGTCGGACGTCCGCGTCGAGGGACTGACGGTGCGGGGCTTCTCCGGCGCGGGCGTGTACGCCCACTCGGTCGACCGCGTCACCCTCCACGAGGTGGCGGCCGAGGACAACGGGGTCTGGGGCGTCTACCTGCGCGAGTCCACCGCCTGCCGGGTGACCGGTTGCCGCGCCCGCGGCAGCCAGTACGGCGGCGCCGCCCTCAGCTTCTGCCCCCTGTCCGACCACCTGGTCGCCGGCAACGAGACCCACGACAACGCCTTCGGCGTCTTCATCGACAACTCCTCCGGCGTCAGGGCCGTCCGCAACACCTGCCACGGCAACGCGATCGGCATGATGCTGCTCAACCAGGTCTACGACGGCGAGCCCGACGGCGGCGTCACCGACTGCCTCATAGCGGGCAACGACCTGCACGGCAACGGGCTGGCCAGCGGCGCCGAGCCCGACGGGCTGGGCGCGGCGGGGCCGCCGATCTCGGGCGTCGGCCTCGCGCTGATCGGCACGCACCGGGTGGTTGTCGTGGACAACCACATCCACGACAACCACCCCAGCGGCGAGTCGGTCATGGGCGCCGCCTTCGTCATGAGCTCCTCCCAGGGGTGGGGCGGCGACGACGCCCTGGACAACCACGTGTCGTGGAACCGCGTCCACGGCAACACCCCCCTGGACTACCTCCTCGGAGTGGACCTGGAACGCCAGCACTTCGCCGCCAACACCGCCGACAAGGGCGACCCGTCGGACGCGCGGGGATGGCGGCTATGACGGCCACGCTCTCCTGCCGGGGACTGAGCAAACGGTACGGCGATCTCGTCGCCGTCCAGGACGTCGGCTTCGCCATCGCCCCCGGCCAGGCGTACGGGCTGCTCGGCCCCAACGGCGCGGGCAAGACCACCACGATCTCCATGCTGGTGGGCCTGCTGCGCCCGGACGCGGGCAGCGTCACCGTCGGCGGCGTGGACCTGGCCGCCGACCCGATGCGCGCCAAGGCCAAGATCGGCTACGTCCCCCAGGAGATCGCCCTCTACCCCGACCTGACCGGCCGCGAGAACCTGCGCTTCTTCGGCCGCCTCTTCGGCCTGCCCCGCCGCGAGGTGGCCGGCCGGATCGAGGAGGTGCTCGACCTGGTCGGCCTCGCGGGCCGCGCCGACAGCAAGCTCACCACGTACTCGGGCGGGATGCGGCGGCGCATCAACATCGGCGCGGCGCTCCTGCACCGGCCCGAGGTGCTGATCCTGGACGAGCCCACCGTGGGCGTGGACCCGCAGAGCCGCAAGGCCATTCTCGACGGCGTCGAACGCCTGGTCGAGGAGGGGATGGCGCTGCTGTACACCTCCCACTACATGGAGGAGGTCGAGCGCGTCTGCGACCGCGTGGCGATCATCGACCACGGCCGGATCATCGCCGACGGCACCTGCGACGAGCTGATCTCCCTGGTCGGCAGCGCCGACAAGGTCGAGTTGTCGCTCGACGGCGACGTGGAGAGCGCCCTGGCCAAGCTCCGCACGGTCGAGGGCGTCATCGAGGCGGCCAGGACCGGCGCCACGTCCCTCCGGCTGATCACCGAGGGCGGCAGGTACCTGCTGCCCTCGCTCATCACCGCCGTGGAGGGGTGCGCCACCGTGACGGCCACCCAGGTCATCGAGCCCGACCTGGAGGCCACATTCCTGCACCTCACCGGCAGCACCTTGAGGGACTGACCATGTGGAGAGCACTCGTCACGGTGAGCGCGCTGGAACTGCGCACCCGGCTGCGCGACGGCACCGCCCTGGTCATCGCGCTGATCGTCCCGGTGACGCTGGCCACGCTGTTCAGCCTGGCCCTCGGCGGGGACGACCCGCCGCTGCGGGCGACGGTGGGGTTCGTGGACCTGGACGGCGGCGAGTTCCCGGCCGGCGTGCGCCGCGAGGTGCTGGCCTCGGAGGAACTGCGGGGCAGCGTGACGCTGCGCGACCTGTCCAGCAGGGAGCAGGCGGCGCGGGCTCTGGAGGCCGACGAGATCGGCTCGGCGATCGTCTTCCCGGCCGGGTTCAGCCGCAGCGTGGGGGACGGTAAGGGGGGCGACGTGGCCGTTCTGACCTCGCCCAGGTCTCCCCTGGCGGGCGTGGTGGCCAGGGCCGTCGTGGACCGGATCTCGGCCCTGGTGGACGCCAGGACGCTGGCGGTACGGGCCGTGCTGCTCGCCGGAACGCCCGGCGACGAGGTCAAGGAACTGGTGGAGCGCAACGGCGCCGCCGGGCCCGCGCTGGCGCTGGCCGACGACCCGCTGTCCGGCGGCAAGGTGGACCTTTCGGTCTACTACGGCTCCGGCATGGCGGCGCTGTTCGCCTTCTTCGTGGTCGGCGCCTCATTCCGGGGCCTGCTCACCGAACGCAAGCTCGGCACGCTCGACCGGATGCGCGCCGGGCCGCTGGCCGTCTGGGTGCCGTTCGCCGGCAAGGCGGTCGTGGGCTTCACGCTGGCGCTCGTCAGCGTCTGCGTCACCTGGGCGGCCTCCCTCCTCGTCTCCGGCGCGACCTGGGGCGACCCCCTGGCGGTCTTCGTGGTGCTGCTGGCGCACGTGCTGGCCGCGACGGCGATCACCATGCTGGTGGCCAGCCGGGTCAGGACCGACGCCCAGGCCGACGGCGTGATCATGGTGGTCTCGTTCGTGATGGCCTTCCTCGGCGGCAGCCTCGTACCGATGCACAGCCTGCCCGGCGTGCTGCAGGCCGCCGCGCTGCTCACCCCGAACGGATGGACCTCGACGGCCCTGACCGAGCTGGCCGGCTCCGGCGCGGGCCTGGCCGCGGTGGCCGGGCCGATCGCCGTCCTGTGCGCGATCGCGCTGGTCACGGGCGGGCTGGCCGTGCTCGGGCTGAAGAAGGGAATGTTGTTGTGACCGCGAGTCCTCGGCCCGTCCTGGCGCTGGTGGCCGCCAACCTGCGGCGGCACACCCGCGACCGGGTCGGCCTGTTCTTCATGGTGGTCATGCCGTTCGTCTCCATCGTCTTCGTCGGGATGGCCATCGGGAACGTCACGGACCGGCTGCCCGTCGGCGTGGTCGCCCACGGCTCCGACCCCGTCACCACCGCCCTGCTGGCCGAGCTGCGCCGCCGCCCCGACCTGGAGATCACCCCGGTGGACTCGGCGGCGGAGCTGCGCTCGGGCGTGCGGGCGGGCTCGATGGCCGCCGGGCTGGTGATCCCGCCGGGCTCCACCCGGCTCGAACTCGTCATGACCCAGACCAACGGCAGCGGCCTGGCCGCCCGCAGCGCCATCGACGTCGCGGTGGGCCGGGTGGCCGCCGTCCAGGAGGCCACCAGGGCGGCCACGACGGCCGGCGCCACCCCGGCCCAGGCCGCCGAGTTCGTACGCCGTGCGCAGGCGGAGTCGGGCCGGGTCGCCGTGGCCGACTCGGCCGCCGCCACCGCCGATCCCCGCGGCTTCGCCTACACCGCCCCCGCCAATCTGCTGCTGTTCACCTTCATCAACTCCATGGCCGTGGCCGCCGCCCTGGTCGAGAGCCGCCGGCTCGGCATGCTCCAGCGCGCGCTCACCGCCCCCGTACGCCGCCGGTCGGTGCTGCTCGGCGAGGCGCTGAGCCGCTTCCTCGTGGCGCTCGCCCAGGCCGTGCTGATCGTGGTGGTCAGCGCGCTGTTGTTCGGCGTCTCGTGGGGCGACCCGCTCGGGGTGGCGGCCGTCGTGGTGGTGTTCTCGCTGGTGGCCACCGGCGCCGCGCTGCTGGTCGGCACGCTGCTGCGCTCGCCCGACCAGGCCCCCGCGATCGGCCCACCGCTCGGCGTGGTCCTGGGCATGTTCGGCGGCTGCCTGTGGCCGCGCGAGTCGTCGGGCGAGGTCATCAACGCCATCGGTCATTTCTTCCCGCACGCCTGGGGGATGGACGCGCTGCTGACGCTGGCCCAGCCCGGCACCGGCCTCGTCGCGGTCCTGCCCCAGCTCGCCGTGCTGGCCGGGATGGCCGTCCTGCTGCTGGGCGCGGCGCTGGCCCTGTTCAGCCGCCGCGCACTGACCGCCATCTAGAAAGGACGGGTTCGCGATGAAGGGCATCCTGCTCGCCGGAGGGAGAGGCACCCGGCTGCTGCCCACCACGCTGGCGGTCTCCAAGCAGCTCCTGCCGGTCAACGACAAGCCGCTGGTCTACTTCCCCCTGTCAGTGCTGATGCTGGCGGGCATCACCGACATCCTGCTGATCACTACGCCCGAGGACCGTCCCCAGCTGCAGCGGCTGCTGGGCGACGGCTCCCATCTCGGCCTGCGCATCTCCTACGCCGAGCAGCCCGAGCCGAACGGCATCGCCGCGGCCCTGCTGATCGGCGCCGAGCACATCGGCGACGAGCCGGTCGCGCTCGTCCTCGGCGACAACGTCTTCCACGGCTACAACTTCCAGGAGCTGCTCCGGCAGGCGTGCCGCGACGTGGACGGCTGCGTGCTGTTCGGCTACCCGGTCAGCGACCCGCACCGGTACGGCATCGCCGAGGCAGACGTCGACGGACGGCTGCTGTCCATCGAGGAGAAGCCCGCCTCCCCCCGGTCCAACCTGGCCCTCGTCGGCCTCTACCTCTACGACGGCGACGCCGTCGACATCGCCAAGAACCTCACTCCCTCGGCCCGCGGCGAGCTGGAGATCACCGACGTCAACCGCGCCTACCTGGAACGCGGCAGGGCGAAGATGGTCCACCTCGGCCGCGGCTTCGCCTGGCTGGACGCGGGGACGCCGGAGTCCCTGCTGCAGGCCGGTCAGTACGTCCAGCTCCTCGAACAGCGGCAGGGCGTCCGGATCGCCTGCCTGGAGGAGATCGCCCTGCGCATGGGCTACATCGACGCCGAGGACTGCCACCGGCTCGGCGTCGCACTGGGGAATTCCGCCTACGGCCAGTACGTGATTTCGGTGGCCGAGCAGTTCCGGAACAAATAGCAGGAGGCACGACCATGACGTTGACGACGTCGTTCACGGGCAGGCCGCCCGCCGGCGAGGACCATGTGACGCACGTGTACCGCTACGCCGCCCGCAAGGGCGCGATCGAGGCGATCGAGGTGGCGGCGGCGGATCTCGGAATCGGGCCGGGCGATTTACGGGAGGCGGTGCGGTACCTGGTCGAGAGCCGCCTGCTGCGGCCGGACGAAGGTGTGGGCGAGCGGTATGTGCCGGTCGATCCAGAATTGGCCGCCGCTTCGCTCGTTTCCACGGTGGAGCGGGAGATCTACCGGCGCCGGGAGTTGATCGACCAGATCCGCGAGCGGATCGGCCTGTTCGAGCCCCGCCAGGGCGACGGCTCGGCCCGCAGCACCGTGGAGTACCTGGCGGGAACCATGGAGGTGCGCGGCTTCCTGAAGACGGCCTCCGACGCCTGCCGCGACGAGGTGCTGGTGCTGCACGCGGGCGGCGTGGTCGAGGACCTGTCGGAGACCTACATCGCCCTGGTGGGCAGGGGAGTGACCGTCCGCATCATCTGCCAGCACCGCAACCGGGCCGACGTGGCCACGTGGATGCGGATGAAGCGGCTGACCGACGCGGGCGCGGTGATCTACACGGTCAGCCACGTGCCCAGGTCGGCGATCGTCTTCGACCGGTCGCTGGTCGTGCTGTTCGGCGTGGCGGACGAGGAGGACAACGTCGCCCGCGTGCACAACCAGGGCATCGCCCAGTTCTTCCTGGACCTGTTCAACCATCTGTGGGAGATGGCCACGCCGCTGGAGGGCATCGACTTCGGCTACGCGGGTGTGGCCGAGGACCTCCAGCAGTCCATCGCCGCGCTGATGGCCAAGGGCTACACCGACGAGGTGGTGGCCAGGAAGCTGGGCATGTCGGTGCGGAGTTGCCGCAGGCACATCGCCACGATGATGCGCGACCTCGACGCGACCAGCCGCTTCCAGGCCGGCGTCCAGGCGGCCAGGACGTTCCTCAAGACCGGCTGAGAGGCCGGCTGAGTATCGTTCCTGGCCGCGTGTCACCCTCAGCCCTGGCCGGGCGTCGCGACCGCCACGCCGGCCAGGGCGCGGGCCCGCTCGACGACCAGCTCGACGCCGAGCACCAGGTCCTCGAAGGCCATCCCCGGGTCCAGGCAGATCCGGACCGAGCTGTTGGCGTCCTCGGCCGGGACGCCGATGGCGGTCAGCACGTAGGAGGGCTCCTGGGAGCCGGAGTTGCACGCCGACCCGGTGGACACCGCCACCGACCGCAGGCTGGAGACCAGGCTCTCGCCCCGTACGCCGGGCAGCACCACGTTCAGCACGTGCGGCACGCTCGCGTCGGGGTCGCCGTTGACGCGCAGGCCCGGTATCCCGGTCGCCAGGATGTCCAGCGCCGTGGCGCGCAGCTCGCGGACCCGCCGCCACTCGGCGTCCAGCCGCCGCACGGCCAGCTCGCACGCCTTGCCCAGCCCCACCACGAGGTGGGCAGGGATCGTCCCGCTGCGCAGCGCGTGCTGGCCGCCGCCGAACATCACCGGCCGCAGCCGGTGGCGGATCTCCGGCCGTACGTACAGCGCGCCGACGCCCTTCGGGCCATGGATCTTGTGTGCCGAGACGGACAGCGTGTCGATCTCCGCCTCCCGTACCGCGATCGGGATGCGCCCGGCGGCCTGGGCGGCGTCCACGTGCAGCATGGCCCCCACCGCGTGGCAGAGCGCCGCCATCGCGCGCACCGGCTGCACGGTGCCGATCTCGCTGTTGACCCAGGCGGCCGTGGCCACCCGGGTGTTCAGGTCGAGCCCCCCGGCGAGGTCGTCCAGGTCCACCTGGCCGCTCGGGCGTACCCGCGCGGTCCTGACCTCGACGCCGCGGGCGGCCAGCGCCTGCCCGACGGCCAGCGAGGACTTGTGGTCGGTGGGGCAGAAGAACCCGTTGACCGGGGCGCGGTCGTCGTGGCCGAACATTCCGAGCAGCGCGATGTTGTTGCTCTCGGTCGCGCCCGAGGTGAACACGACGGAGCCGGGGTCGGCGCCGATGAGACGGGCCACGGACTCCGTCGCCTCGTCCACCGCGCGCCTGGCCCGCTTGCCCAGGACGTGCGGGGAGGAGGGGTTGCCGTACTCCTCGCGCAGGAACGGCAGCATGGCCTCGAGCACCTCGTCGTCCACACGGGTGGTGGCGCAGCCGTCCAGGTAGATGACCTTCATCGGGTCACCGCCGGAACGTGCTGACGGTGACGAGGTTGCCGTAGATCTCCTCGGGGGACATCTCGCCGCTGCCGCCGGGATCGGCGACCACCACCCGCATGCCGGGCAGGTCGTACAGGCTGAGGGCGATGTCCACGCCGGTCTCCACCGGCATCAGGCACTCTCCGGGCGCGAAGATCAGCAGGTTGGTGTACCCGGCGCGGTGCACCTCGGAGACCATCTCGGTGATCTCGCCGGCGCAGCCGGTGATGCCGCAGCTGATCAGCGTGCGGTAGTTGCCGTCGGCGTCCAGGAAGCTCACCTCGGTGTCCCGCGGGCCCGAGTCGAGGTAGCGCTTCTCCAGCCGCCCGGCCTTGACGAACCTGTCGGCGGCCTTCTGGAAGCGGTACTTCAGCCAGGTCTCGGGGAAGGCGAGCGGGTGTTTCCTGCTCGGCAGGACGCTCTCCTGCGACAGCCCGGCCTCGCGCAGCACCTTCTCGTACGAGACGGGCAGCGCGCCGAAGTCCGCCAGGAACTCCGCGCGCAGCTCGCTCGCCGGGCGGTCCGCGGTCGGCACGTACTGCCAGTCGTTGATCAGCAGCAGCAGCCGGACGTCCGCGCCCGCCGCCGCGTACTCCTGGAGCAGCTCGGCCGACATCCGCCAGGTGTAGCCGGGGAAGACGCCCACGCGGCCGGCGATGCGGCTGCGCATGGTCTCGTCCTGCTGCTCCTCCATGACCCCGGGCGTCAGCCGCCCGGACGACGGGTCCTCGAACAGCATGAAGTGGCCACCCATGATGACCAGGTTGCCGAGGTCGGCGCCGGGCAGTTCGCGGGCGATCGCCTGGCGCAGCTCCTGCTCCGAGGCGACTAAACGGCGGCTCTTGGCCACCTGGCCGGTGAGGGCGTGGTTCATGTTCACTCCGTGTTGCTAGGGATCTGGGTGGACGGTGTCCGCGGGCCGGGAGCCAGCCGAGCGGCCAGCGCCCCCAACGGCGTGGGACCGGTGAGCTGGTGGAGGGTCAGACCACCCCAGCCGCGCCTGCCCAGTTCGGCCAGCACCTGCGGGACGCGCAGGGCCTGGCCTCCAGCGAGGGTGTAACTGTCCGAAGGGTCGATGTGGGCGAGGCTGTTGGCGCGCCGCACGGCCTCGATCAGCGCCTGTACGGCCTCGCCGGATGGAACGGCGGATATGACGGGCGCCGGAGGCAGCGGAGGCGTGGCGCGCGGCGCGAACGGGGACAGCCGGGCCGCCTCGGTGATCCGCAGGTCGGCCGCGGGGTCGTCGTGCGCGAGCACCAGGGCCTCCATGCCGCGCAGGAACCGCTCGACGGCCGCGGCGTCCATGACCGAGGAAGCGGCGTGCAGCGAGAGGGAGACGGCGTCGCGCCACTCGTCGACGCGCAGGTAGGTGTCCAGCCCGCAGTGCGCCCAGGAGCCGGGCACCGGGTTCCAGGTGAAGGCGGTGCGCCGGCCGCCGTACTCCTCGGTGCGCTGCTTGATGAAGTTGACCTCCGAGCCCAGCCGCACCTCCCCGCCACGCCTGGACCCCTCGCGCGAGACCGTCTCGACGACCTTGTCGTAGGGCAGGTAGGAGTGCTCCTTGGCCCGATCGAAGGTCTCCGACACCCGCCCCAGCAACTCGCCGAACGCCGGGTCGTCCGCGCAGTCCACCCGGACGAGCATCGGGGAGAACATGCAGGTCATCACGTCCGGGTACGGATGCGACTCGCGGTTGCTGACGAACGTGAGGAACCCCACGGACTCCTGCCCGGTGTAGAGCGCCATCATGGCCGTGTACGCGGCGAAGTGCACCAGCGACGGCCACACGCCGTATCGGCCCGCCACGCGCCGCCCGGTGTCCAGCAGCGCGGGCGAGATCAGCGTCGCGTGCCTGGCCGCCGGCTCCCGCGCCGGCCCGCGCCGCAGCGCGAACGGGTCGCGCGGCAGCCGCGCCACCTCCTCCTGCCAGTACGCCATGGCCCGCGTCGCCACGATCGCCGCGTCGGCGGACGCCTCGTGGCGGGCCAGGTCCGACGGCTGGTGGCGCACCGGGGGCAGCGCGGCGGGGCGGCGGGAGACGAATCCGAGCGCCTGCGTCCGCAGCTCCCGTCTGAGCTTCCCCACCGTCCAGACGTCCACGGCCAGGTGGTTGAGCACCAGCACGCACTGCTTCGGCACGCCACCCGTGGTGATCAGACAGGCCCGGATCGGCCACTCCCCGGCCAGGTCGAACGGCCGGCGGCTGAGCTCCTCGAGCACCTCCGCGGGGCCGGCGGTGCCGTCCCGCTCCGTGGTGACCTCGCTCACCGGCAGCGCGCGCGGCGGGTCCACCCGCTGCTCGGGCTCGGGTTCGAGATGATACGTCGTACGCAGGACCTCGTGGCGCCGGGCGAGATAGGTGAGCATCGCCCGGCACTGGGCCGCCGTGACCCCGGCGGGCACCTCGAAGCGCAGCACCACGTGCGTCTCGTGCTGGTGCGCGGGCGGCAGCTGATGCACGCGCAGCCACATGTAGCGCTGCCCCCAGCACAGGCTCGCGGATTTCATCTGGCATTCACCCCAGCGGATTTCGCGATATCCGAATACAATGAGAATTGGCCTTTCCCGCGCGCGGGACAACGGGTGTTCAATGGCCGGTTCGGCACGGGACAACCTGTCAGCGGGGGTGGCTTGACCGGTGGCCGTGATTTTCGGCAGCCTCTTTCCCAAAGGGATGATTCCGTGAGATGGGGGCATCGCCATGCTGGATATACCTGACGGTTTCGCCAGCCTTTTGCGCGCGCATTTGCCGTACGCGGACGCCGGGGCGCTGGCCGCCCACGACGAGTTGGGCGCGCTCGGGCTCGACTCGATGGGGGTCGTGCGGCTGCTGGTGGACGTCGAGGACGCGTACGGGGTCGAGCTGCCCGACGAGCTGCTGAACGAGGCCACCTTCGCCACGGTCGGCTCACTCTGGCAGACGCTGTCCGCCGCCTGGCCCCCGCTGCGCTGAGACCCGACGCGCCCGGCGTCGCGTTCCCGCGGGGCCGGGCGCGGCGCGTCAGCCGTGTAGCGCCGTGGCGGTGGCGCGCCGGTCGATCTTGCCGTTGGGGTTCAGCGGCAGCTCGTCCAGCAGGGTGACCGAGCGCGGCACCATGTACCCGGGCAGCACCTCCGCGACCCCCTTGACCAGCGCCACCGGATCCAGGCCCGCACCCGTGCAGGCGGCCTCGAGCCCCAGCTCCCCGTCCTCGCCCGGCACCGCCAGCACGACCGCCTCGTGCACGCCCGGCCGGCCCCGCAGGGCGGCCTCGACCTCGCCCAGCTCCACCCGATGGCCCGAGATCTTGACCTGCTGGTCCAGGCGGCCCAAGTGGACCAGTAGCCCGTCACGCCAGGCCACCCGGTCCCCGGTCCGATACCACAACTCCGGCGCCACGGTGGCGTCCGTCTGCGCGGGGGTCGCCACCACGCCGTCGAAGGACACGAACCGCTCCGCGTTCACCTCGGGGTCGGTGTACCCGGGAAAGCGCTGCACGCCGCGCAGGCACAACTCGCCCTCCGCGGCGGGCCGCCCGTTCCCGTCCAGCACCAGGTGTTCCACCCCGGGGTACGGCAGGCCGATCGGCACCGTGCCGTTGGCCGTCTCGGGCCATCGGGCCAGGTCGGCGGGCAGGCGGTACTCGGTGCAGCTGATGGTCAGCTCCGTCGGGCCGTACAGGTTCTCCAGGACGCCGCCCGGCGCGGCGGCCCGCCACGCCTGCGCCTGCCGCAGCGTCAGCGGCTCCCCGCAGAACAGGCTCCAGCGCAGCGACGGCATCGCGCCGGGCGTCAGCCTGCGCAGCCGCATGGCCACCGAGACCACCGAGGGCACGCTGAACCAGTGCGTCAGCCGCTCGCGGGCGACGAAGGCGACCGGCTTGAGCAGGTCGTACGCGCCCGGCACCACCAGCGTGGCCCCGCTGCCCCACGCGGCGAACATGTCGAACACCGACAGGTCGAAGGTCAGGTCGAAGGTCTGCGACAGGCGGCAGCCGGGGCCCAGCTCGTAGCGGGGGATCACGTGCGCCAGGTAGGCGTCCACGCTGCGGTGGCGCAGCGGCACGCCCTTCGGCACGCCGGTGGAGCCCGAGGTGAACAGCACGTAGGCCAGGTCGTCCAGCCCGGCGGCGAGCGTGTCGGGCACGCCGCGCGGCGAGGCGTCCAGCGTGTCCAGGCGCAGCGACAGCGTGGCGGCGGGCAGTATCGGTGGCCGGAGGGCCGCGTCGGCCAGGACGAGCTCGAGCCCGGCGGCCGCGGCCACCGCCCGGTTGCGGGCGTCCGGCGCGGCCGGGTTCAGCGGGACCGCGGTCGCGCCGAGCCGCTGGACGGCCAGGTAACCGGCGTAGGCGAGGACGCTGCGCGCCGCGTACAGGCCGACTCTGGCCGGCGGCCGGCCGCACGCGTCGGCGATCTCGGCGGCCAGCCGCCGGGAGAGCGCGTCGAGCTCGGCGTAGGTGTGGCGCTCGCCGCCCACCTCCAACGCGACCCGCTCGCCGTAGCGCGCGGCGGAGTCGGCGAACCACTGGTAAAGGGTGCGTTCCATGGCCTCTCCACGGGATGGCCCGGCCGCTAGCGCGGCGGTTCGGGCAGCTCGGGCGGGAACAGCGACGGCGGCGGCGTCGCGCCGCCCGCGCTCCACAGGTCCTTCAGCGCGCGTCCCGGATCGGTCACCGCCAGTTGCACGCCGGCCGCGAGAGTCCGCATGATGTCGGTCATCGCCTCGGCGGGCAGCACCTCGGGGTCGCCCAGCATCAACACGCTGGTACGACCGCCGCGCACCTCCACCCGCACCCGGAACGCCTGCCCGTACTGCTGGGCCAGCGGGGTCCACTCCAGCTCGGCCGGGCTGGGGTCGTGGGGGTCGCTGGGCCGGCGGTCCACCTGGATGTAGTTGATCCAGGCGCGGAACAGGTGGTTGACCCAGCAGTCGTGCCCCGGCCGCTCGCCCAGGCCGGCCGCCATGGCGGCGATCCGGTCGAAGTCGTAGCAGGAGTGCCGGTAGGCCTTGGCGCTGGCCCAGTGCAGGCGCTTGATGTGCTCGCCGAGCGTGGCGCGCATGTCCACGCCCGTGACGAACGGGATGAGCTGGTTCATCGTGCCCACGTTGTGCTGGTCCTCGGCGGCGAACCGGTTGGAGGACATCAGGCTCATCGTCACCCGGTCGGTGTCCAGGTGGCGGGCCAGGCCCGCGGCCACCAACGCCATCACCACCGCCGGAGCCGTCACCCCGTGCCGCTTCCCGGCCTCCGCCGCGAATCCGCCGAGGCTGCGCGAGCGCAGCGTCAGCTCCAGCCGGTTGCGCTTCACCTTGGCGGGCAGCGTGGGCAGCGCGTCCATCAGCCCCTCGTCCAGCACGCTGCGCCAGTAGCGTTCCGAGCTCTCCTGCCGGGGCCGCCAGGACTCCTCCCGCTGCCGCCGCGCCAGCTCGCGCGGGGCGGGCCCCATGGCCGGAACCGACCCCGGATCGGCCACCAGTGCCCTGAACTGGTCCTGCAGATGGTGGATCGACCACAGGTCGACGATGAGGTGCGAGAACGTCAGGCCCAGGTACATCGGCGCGCCCTCCGAGCTGATCAGCCTCCCGCGCCAGTTGAGGTCGCCGCTCATCGCGAACGGCTGCGCCAGCAGCTCCGCCCTGGTCAGCTCGTGCTCGGAGGGATCGGTGATCACCCGGTCGATCCGCTCGATCGGGAGCTCCACCGCCTCGTGGACGTGCTGCACCGGCTGCCCGCCGGCGCGGACGTGGTACGTGGTGCGCAGCGCCTCGTGGCGGTCCACGAGCTGCCGCAGCGCCCGCGTCACCCGCTCGCCGGAGAGCCCGCGCAGATCCCAGGTGCTCGGCAGGTTGGCCTCGGCCAGCCAGTCCTCCGGATACCGCTCCACTTCGCGCCAGCTGAAGAGCTGGCCGTGACTGAGAGGCGCCTCGACGGACATGTGATCTCCTCCGCAGCTTTCTCCGTCCGTCATTCTTCGCGGACGGGAACGCCCCGGGTCAAGACCGCGGCCGGTCGATGGCGGTGGCCACAAACGGTGGCAACTTTATGTCGGCGGCCCGGGCGTGTGCCGGCCCGGAAAAGAACCTTAAAGTCGCACTGACTAAGTAATAGCCGCGAACTCGCACGGCTGTCGAGTAATTCCGGATAAACCGTCGGCGTCGTATTGACGATCCCCGAGGCTTGAGGTGACGCATTGATGGCTGGTGAGTCGGCACAGCGGGCCGTGAACGACGAGCCGGTGGCCGTCGCCGTCGTCGGCATGGCGTGCCGGCTGCCGCGGGCCGCCGATCCCGGGCAGTTCTGGCAGCTGCTGCGCGAGGGCGTGGACGCGGTCACCGAGGCGCCCGAGGGGCGTGGGGCGTACGACACGGCGTACCGGCGGGGCGGATTCCTGCAGGACGTGGACGGCTTCGACGCGGCCTTCTTCGGCATCTCGCCCAACGAGGCCGCGGTGATGGACCCGCACCAGCGCCTGGTGCTCGAACTCGCCTGGGAGGCCCTGGAGAACGCCCGCGCCGTGCCTGCCGCACTGCGCGGCAGCGCCGCCGGCGTCTTCCTGGGCGCCATCTCCAACGACTACGCCGCGCTGCAGGACCGGCTCGGCGCCGGCGAGCTCGGCCGCCATGCCTACACCGGCGCCAACCGCGCGATGATCGCCAACCGCGTCTCGTACGTCCTCGGCCTGCGCGGCCCCAGCCTGACCCTGGACACGGGCCAGTCGTCGTCGCTCGTGGCCGTCTGGATGGCCGCCGAGAGCCTGCGCCGGGGCGAGCGCGACCTGGCCCTGGCCGGCGGTGCCAACCTGAACCTGCTGGCCGAGACCACCACCGCGATCGGCAACTTCGGCGCGCTGTCGCCCGACGGGCGTTGTCACGTCTTCGACCGCCGGGCCAACGGCTACGTGCGGGGCGAGGGCGGGGCGCTGGTGGTGCTCAAGCGGCTGGCGGACGCGCTGGCGGACGGCGACGCCGTACACGCGGTGATCCTGGGCGGGGCGGTCAACAACGACGGCGGCGGTGAAGGGCTGACGGTGCCCAGCTCGCGCGCCCAGCAGGAGGTCGTCACGCTCGCCTGCGCGAGCGCCGGGGTGCGGCCCGAGCAGGTGCGCTACGTCGAGCTGCACGGCACCGGTACCAAGGTGGGCGATCCGGTGGAGGCCGCGGCGCTTGGCGCCGCGTACGGCACCGCCCGCCCCGCCGCCGGCCCGCTGCTGGTGGGCTCGGTCAAGACCAACATCGGCCACCTGGAGGGCGCGGCGGGCATCGCCGGCCTGCTGAAGGTGGTGCTGTCACTCAAGCACCGCGAACTACCCGCCAGCCTGCACTTCGAGTCACCCCCTCCGGAGATCCCGCTGGAGGAACTGCGCCTGAGCGTCGTCCGGACGACCCAGGACTGGCCCGGCGACGATGGCCCGGCGGTGGCGGGGGTCAGCTCGTTCGGCATGGGCGGCACCAACTGCCACCTCATCCTCACGGAACCCCCGGAGCCCGCCGTTTCCTCAGGAGGCGGTTCCGGGGAAGCGCCGTGGGTGCTGTCGGCGCGGGCCGAAGGGGCGTTGCGGGAGCAGGCCGACCGGCTCCTGCCGCTGGCCGCCGATCCGGGGGTCGAGCCGGGGGAGGTGGCGCTGAGTCTGGTACGAAGCCGGACCGCGTTCGAGCGGCGTGCGCTGGTTCTCGCGCCGGACCGCGACACGCGACTGGCCGCGCTCCGCGCGCTGGCCGCCGGGCAACCGCACGACGCGCTGGTGACCGGGACCGCCACCGGCGGCGGGCACGCCTTCGTCTTCCCCGGGCAGGGCTCGCAGTGGCCGGGGATGGCCCGCGACCTGCTGGCCGCCTCGCCGGTGTTCGCCGGTCGCCTGGCCGAGTGCGCCGACGCGCTCGCGCCCTTCACCGGCTTCTCCCTCATGGACGTGCTCCACGAGCACCCCGGCGCCCCCGGCCTGGACCGTGTGGACGTCGTCCAGCCGGCGCTCTGGGCGGTCATGGTCGGCCTCGCCGAGCTGTGGCGGGCCCACGGCGTCGAACCCGGCGTGGTCGTCGGCCACTCCCAGGGCGAGATCGCCGCGGCCACCGTCGCCGGCGCCCTGTCCCTGTCGGACGCCGCCAGGGTCGTCGCCCTGCGCAGCCGCGCGATCGCGGGCATCGCCGGCCGCGGCGGCATGATGTCCGTCGCCGCCCCCCTCGACCTGGTGGAGCGGGCCATCGCGGCCGGGCCCGTCTCCGTGGCCGCCTTCAACGGGCCGCGCTCGGTCGTGGTCTCCGGGCCGCGCGAGGCGCTGTCCGAGCTGGCGGCCCGGCTGGCCGACCACCCCACCAAGATCCTCCCGGTCGACTACGCCTCCCACTCGCCCGAGGTGGAGCAGGTACGCGACGAGGTCCTGGCCGCGCTCGCTCCGATCAGACCGGTGAGCAGCGCGACGACGTTCGTCTCCACCCTCACCGGTGAGCCGATGGACACCGCCGGGCTCGACGCCGGCTACTGGTACCGCAGCCTGCGCCACCCCGTGCGGTTCGCGCAGGCCGTACAGGTGGCGCTCGACGGGCGCTGCGACCTGTTCGTCGAGTGCAGCCCGCATCCGGTGCTGGTGACCGGGGTGGAGGAGACGGCCGAGGCGGCCGGGCAAGAGGTGGCCGCGGTCGGCACGCTGTGCCGCAACGACGGCGGGCACGAGCGGCTGGTGCGGTCGCTCGCGCAGGCGTACGCCTGGGGGGCTCCGGTGGATTGGTCCGCCCTCTGCGGCGGGGACACGGCCCGGCTCGTCGATCTGCCCACGTACCCCTTCCAGCGCCGGCACCACGCCCTCACCGGAAAGCGGCGTCCGACGCCGGCCTCGGACCAGGTCAGACCGGGCCCTGCCGCGCCGGCGACCCCGGTGCGCTCCCGGGAGGACCTTCGCGAGCTGGTGTCGTCCACCGCCGCCCGGCTGCTCGGATACGAGGACGCGGCGGAGGTGGAGCCCGGCAGGACGTTCAAGGATCTGGGGCTGGAGTCGGCGGCCGCCGTCGAGCTGCGCGACCGGTTGCGTACGGCGACCGGGCTGCGGCTGCCGACCGGGCTGCTGTTCGACCACCCGACGCCCGACCGGCTGGCCGGCCACCTCCACGCCCTGCTGGCCGGCGCCGAGCCGGCGACGGCCGCCGTTGTTCCCGACGAGACCCCGGACGACGACCCGATCGTGGTGGTCGGCATGGGCTGCCGGTACCCGGGTGAGGTCGCCTCACCGGAGGACCTGTGGCGGCTGGTCAAGGGCGGTACGGACGCGATCGGAGAGTTCCCCGCGAACCGGGGGTGGGACCTCGACACGCTCTTCGCCACCGGCTCCGACCGTACGGGGACCAGCGACACCAGGTACGGCGGGTTCGTCTACGACGCGGACCTGTTCGACGCCGCGTTCTTCGGCATCAGCCCGCGCGAGGCGGCGGCCATGGACCCGCAGCAGCGGCTGCTGCTGGAGATCTGCTGGGAGGCCATGGAACGGGCCGGGATCGACCCCGCCGACGTGCGCGGCTCGGCCACCGGCGTGTTCGTGGGGGCCATGGCCCCCGACTACGGCCCCCGGCTGCACCAGTCCAGCGGCGCCGCCGACGGCCACCTGCTCACCGGCACCGCGCTCAGCGTCGTCTCCGGCCGCATCGCCTACACCCTGGGCCTGCGCGGACCGGCCATCACCTCGGACACGGCCTGCTCGTCCTCGCTGGTCTCGATCATGCTCGCGACGCAGGCGCTGCGGCGCGGGGAGTGCTCCATGGCGCTGGCGGGCGGCGTCACCGTGATGTCCAGCCCCGGCATGTTCGTAGAGTTCAGCAGGCAGGGCGGGCTGGCCGCCGACGGGCGGTGCAAGGCGTTCTCGGCCTCGGCCGACGGGACCGGGTGGGCCGAGGGCGCGGGCGTGCTGCTGCTGGAACGCCTCTCCGCCGCCCGCCGTCTCGGCCACCCCGTGCTGGCCGTGATCAGGGGCGGCGCGGTCAACCAGGACGGCGCCAGCAACGGGATGACGGCGCCCAGCGGCCAGGCGCAGCAGGAGGTCATCCAGCGCGCACTGGCCGACGCCGGGCTCACGGCCGGCGACCTGGACGTGGTGGAGGCGCACGGCACCGGCACCAGACTCGGCGACCCCATCGAAGCCGAGGCCATCATCGCCACCTACGGGCGGGGACGCCCGGCGGATCGGCCGCTCTGGCTCGGCTCGCTGAAGTCGAACATCGGTCATACGCAGGCGGCTGCGGGGGTGGCCGGCGTGATCAAGATGGTGATGGCGCTGCGGCATGGCGTGTTGCCTCGCACGTTGCATGTCACCGAGTCGACGCCGCATGTGGATTGGTCGGCGGGCTCTGTGCGCCTGCTGACTGATGCGGTGGAGTTGGCGGGGTCGGGTCCGGTGCGGGCGGGGGTCTCTTCGTTCGGGGTCAGTGGGACGAATGCGCACGTGATCGTGGAGAGTGCGCCGGAAGTGGATCCTGTGGCGTCGGTGGGGCTGCTGCCTGGTGCTGGGGTGCTGGTGTGGGTGGTGTCGGGCAAGAGTGCGG
>NZ_JBICRM010000041.1:0-87959 GCF_043197025.1 Nonomuraea marmarensis | reverse complement strand
AGTCAGCCTCGACCCGAGCCGGATCACCCAGATCGCCGCCGCGGCCCTCGTCCTGCTTCAACTGGAGCACGGACGCACCGTGTAAGGCGATCACGAACCGCCACAAGCGGTTACAGGGAAAGGTTCACTGCCTACCGTCTTAGCCAGGTCGCCTGGTTGATTACTATAAATCAGCAGAATATTAGATATATCTGGGCGAAACATTGACCAGAGACGAGCAGAGTTGTACGGAGGGAGAGAGGAAGAAACTGTCAATGGCGGCTTTCCCCTCGATAGCGCCTTTCGACCGCGAAGACATCGCGGCTCTCGAACGTGCTCGTGAGCGCTTCTTCGCGGGCGAACCTGTCGAGAGCGGCGTGCGCAAGTGGGTGCTGACGTCATGGCAGCGGTCCCGGGACCTGGGGGTCGCGCCTGACCACGTGGCCATGGTGTACGACCCGGACGTCGATATGGACGGCAGGCTCAACAAGGTCGCCACGCCCGTTCTCGATCAAGTCGAATCCGAGCTCTCCGGCATCAAGGTGGGCATGGTCCTCTGTGACGAGCACGCGAGGGTCCTGCAACGCCGGGTCGGGGAGCCGGCGCTCGACAGATGGCTGGATTCCATCGAGTCCCTGCCCGGCTTCGCGTTCCCGGAGCAGGTCGTCGGCACCAACGGCATCGGCACCGCACTGGCCGAGCGGCGTCCCATCCTGATCTGGGGCCAGGAGCATTTCGCGGACGGGCTGGGGGAGCTCGTGTGCGCGGCCTCTCCCATTCGCGATCCGATCAGCGGACGCATCCAAGGCGTGCTGAATCTGGCGTGCCTGGTTCGGTACGCCGACCCGTCGATGGTCGACGTCGCCGTGGACGCGGCCGGTCGCATCGAGCGACGCCTGCTTGAGCAGACCTCCGAACGAGAACAAGCGTTGCTTCGGGCGTTCCTCGACGCCAGGCGGCGGGCCGTCGGCGCGGGCGCGATGGCCGGCGAGCCGATCGGGGAGGCCGGGCTGCTCTCCTCGCACGATCGGCTGCGCCTGCTGGAGAAGGCCACGGAGTTGATCTCCGCCGATCGCACGGGCATCGCGATGCTGCTGCTGTCCGGGGGTCGCGCCGCCACGCTGCTCAGCCGGCCGGTCGAGAATCCCGGCGGGACGCACGGCATAGCCGTGGAGGCCGTCCTGACCGACGGCACGTCCTGGCACGTGGCGTCGGGCTCCAGAACCAGTCTGGGCGCTGAACCAGGGGCGGGGGCCCGGCCGCGCAACGGAGCGGGCGTGCCGGGGGCCTTCCCTGTGCGCACCGCCCCTGTGGCATCCGCCCCGATCGCCCCATCCGTCCCGGACCCCGGTCACGGCGAGGTCCCCGTGACCGAGCGGTTGCTGCTCGCCGTGAGCGAGCCGAGCATCGGGCGGCTCGCCCTGCGGGCCCGCGAACGGCTCAGCCTGATCTGGGAGGCCGGTGCACGCGTCGGCACCACCTTGGAGGTCACCAGGACCGCCGAGGAACTGGCCGAGGTCGCCGTCCCGCGGTTCGCCGACTTCGTCGCCGTCGACGTTCCCGACAGCGTGCTGCGCGGAAGCGAGCCTGCCGGCCTCGACGCCGGGCTGCGCCGGATCGCCCTCGCCACCACCTCACAGGGCTACGACCTGTACGGGGTCGGCGCGCTCCTCCACCCGCTGCCGTACACGCCGATGGCGCGCAGCCTGGCCTCCGAACAATCGGTGCTCGAACCACATCTGGACACCACATTCGGGTGGATGGCACAGGATCCGGAACGCGCCCGGAGAATTTACGAGCAGGGCATCCACTCACTCATCGTGGTGCCGATGCGGGCCCGGGGCGTCACGCTCGGGGTGGTGAGCTTCTACCGCTCCGAGCGCATGAGCACGTTCGAGGAGGACGATCTGGCCCTGGCCGAGGAGCTGGTCAGCCGCGCGGCGGTGTGCGTCGACAACGCCCGCCGCTACACCCACGAGCACCGGATCTCGGTGGAGCTCGAACACGCCACCGAGTCGCTGAAGGAGTCGCTCGAGCGTCAGCGGCGCTTCACCACCGACGCCTCCCACGAACTGCGCACCCCGCTGGCCGGGCTGCGGGCTCAGCTGGAAGAGGCACAACTGCATCCCGGCGACACCGACCTCGCCGACCTGCTCAGACACACGCTGGGCAATGTGGAGCGGCTACAGGCCATCATCACCGACCTGCTCCTGCTGGCGCGCGTCGAGGCCGCCCCGCCCGCCGCCACCAAGCGCATCGACCTGGCCGAATTGGTCGAAGTCGAGACCTCCCGCTGTGTCCGCGACCGCTACCCGATCCGACTCGACCTCGAACCCGGTGTGACCGTCGACGCCGTCCCCACGCGGATCTGCCGGGTGCTGTCCAACCTGCTTGACAACGCGCGCCGGCACGCCGCCCACGAAGTCGTGGTGCGCGTGCGCCGTAGTGGTGACGGGGCTGAACTGAGCGTCACCGACGACGGCCCCGGGGTCCCGGAAGCCGAGCGTGAGAACATCTTCCAGCGCTTCGCCCGCCTGGACACCGCCCGCAGCCGCGGCCACGGCGGCGTGGGCCTCGGACTGGCCATCGCCCGTGACATCGCTCACGCCCATCACGGCACCCTCCACGTCGAGGACGCGTCCCCGCACGGAGCGCGCTTCGTCCTTCGCCTCCCACTCGCCAAATCCATGGCGACCAGCAGCCCGCCACCGTGACCCGCGACGGCTGGTCGTGCAGGACTATCGCGTGCGCGCGGGACCCGGGCGTCCAGCCACTGCGGATGATTCCCGGTCATTAGGCTGGCTGAGTGATGAGAGAGCTTGATCTGGACCTCAGCGACGGTCGTAAGCTACACATCTACGACACCGCCCCGGACGACGCCGCTCGCCTGGTCGTCTTCTGGCACCACGGCACGCCGAACATCGGCACACCCCCAGAGCCCCTCTTCCCGGCCTCCGACCGGCTCGGCCTCCGCTGGGTGTCGTACGACCGGCCCGGATACGGCGGCTCCACCCCTCTTGAGGGCCGCGACGTGGCGTCGGCAGCCGACTACGTCTCACGGGTGGCCGACGCGCTGGGCATCGGCCGGTTCGCGGTCATGGGTCACTCCGGCGGCGGCTCACATGCCCTGGCCTGCGGCGCCCTGCTGCCGGACCGTGTGCTGGCCGTGGTCAGCGTGTCCGGCCTGGCCCCGTACGGCGCCGAGGGGCTCGACTGGTTCGCGGGCATGTCGGCCTCCGGCGAGGCGTCCTTGCGCGCCGCCGTCGAGGGCCGCGCGGCGAAGGAGCGGCACGAGGCGTCGGCCGAGTACGACCCGGAGATGTTCGCCCCGGTCGATCATGCCGCTCTGGACGGCGAGTGGTCGTGGTTCGGCAGCGTCGTCGGCCCGGCATTGGAGGGTGGCCTGGGCGGGCTGATAGACGACGACCTCGCCTACGTCACCCCGTGGGGATGCGACCCCGCCCAGGTGAGCGCGCCGATCCTGCTCATGCACGGTGACGAGGACCGCGTCGTGCCCTGCTCGCACGGCGAGTGGCTGGCACGAACGTGCCGCTCGGCCGAGCTGCGGCTGTTCAAGGGCGACGGCCACATCTCGGTCCTCCACTCCGCCACGGCGGCCCTGGACTGGCTCCGCTCAAACGCCGGATAAAGCCCCCTGCCAGGCTGCAGCCGCGGGTCAGGCGCCGCCGGTTCGCGCCGCGGTGACCACCATCGTGGCGTAGGCCATCGTGAAGCTGCCCCCCAGTGCGTCGACAGCGGCCCCGACGCCCTCCAGCACCTCCGCCAGCTTGTCCGACGGGAGCTGGGTGAGGAGACCCTGGGTAGGCATCTGGTCCAGCCACTCGTCACGGGTGTAGGACCGCTGCCAGTCGAATCGCCACTGCTCCTGTTCGCTGAACCCACCCACCTGCCGGATCCCGTCGGCGGCCTTGGTGAGCAGCACCTGGTACCCGTCCAGGGCCGGCCTCGTCGCCTGGAGGTTGAACGGCGAGTCGGGCATCACCCGCCGGTAGACCGCGGCGAAGGCGTCCGCCACGGCGGGCGGGAGCTCGAACACGTGCCAGAACGCCGCCAGCCGACCGCCAAGCCGCAGCACCTGCGCCGCCTTGGCCGCGCCCGCGACCGGGTCAACCCAGTGCCAGGCCGTCCCGGCGATGACCGCGTCGAATTCCCGGCCGGCGGGGTCCCAGGCTTCGAACGTCGCCACCTCGACCTCGAGTCCGCCGCGCCGCGCGAAGTCAGCCATCCGCGCGTCGGGCTCGACGCCCAGCACCCTGCAGCCGGCCGCCAGGAACTGCCGGGCTTCTATCCCCGTGCCGGAGCCGACGTCGAGGACGTCGGGCCCGGGGCTGGCGGCGACGATCCGGTCCACCATCGCGTCGGGGTAGCGGGGCCGGGCCCGGTCGTAGCGTTCGGCGTCCGAGCCGAACGACTCCGCCACCTGCCGGTGTTGATGAGGCTCGTTCTCGGAAGGCGGTACAGTGGGCATGCGCCCACTCTAGTGGGCACATGCCCACTCGTCAACGGGCGGGCCCCAGCGAGGGAAGGCAGGGATGCACGGTGCCGACAGGGGTAGCCATCCGCGACGTGCGCGAGCAGCTGTTCGACGCCGCCGAGCGCATCCTGCTCCGGGACGGGCCGAGCGCGCTGACCAGCCGGGCGGTCACCACCGAGGCAGGCTGCGCCAAGGGGGTCCTGCACCGGCACTTCGCCGATTTCGACGCCTTCCTCGCCGAGCTCGTGCTGGACCGCATCGACCGGATGGACTCCCAGGCCGCCGCCCTGCGTGACGCCGCCGGGACCGGCACCGTCGCCGGCAACCTCGCCGACGCGCTGACGGCCCTGTTCGGGTCGGTCGCCGTGGCGATCGTCGCCCTCATCACCTTCCGGGACGAACTGCGCGCCCGGCTGCGCCAGACCTGGCCGACCGGCGTCCCGGTCCTGACGGAAGCCACGGTCATGATCGCCTCCTACCTCACCGCGGAGCGGGACCTGGGCCGCATCGCGGCGGACGCCGACGTCGACACGCTCGCTCCCACCCTGATCGGGGCCGGGCACCTGCTGTTCGCCGACCGGAAAGGCATCCCGCCGGAGGCCGGCGCCGTCCGCAAGATGGTGACCACGGTCATCGGCGGCGTCGTGCAAGGGGCGTGACAACGCCTCCAGGGCTGATGTCCTGCCCGTGGCCTGGAACGGTCAATCCGGACGCCCAAGTATCTACGTGTAGGTCGGGTCTCGCCGGGGCCTCGTACGAGAGCCCCGGCGAGAAGCCCGGTCAGAGGGTCAGCAGGGCGTTGACCGGGAGGCGGGTGTCGGACAGGGGGCGGATGGCGACGCGGAGCAGCGCCAGCGCGTTGTCGTCGCCCGCGATGCGGTTGGCGCTGAGCTCGCCGCAGGACTGGCAGTGGTGAATGATCAGCCACTCCCCGTCCTGCCGCACGGTGACGCTCAGCGCCGTCATACGGCCCCGGCAGGCCGCTCGCCGGTCCCCCGGGATGCGGTGGTCGACGTGCAGGCTCGTCAGGCAGTGCGGGCAGTGGTTGCGGTGTGCGGTGCCCGGCGCAATCATCGGCACGTCCAGACTGCACCCGGCACAGCGGAACGCGTCCCCGCGTTCCGCCTGTCCCGCGTTCTTGCGCCGTTGGAGCCTCTCCCGGCGCGGGTTTCTCCTCGGCATGTCACAGATCGCCGAACGCCTCGAGCGGGAACGGCGGCTGCGCCAGCGGCCGTACGGCCATGCGTATGAGGATGAGCTGGTTGTCGTCCCCGCAGACGGGGTTGGACGTCAGCTCACCGCACCGGGTGCAGCGATGGATGATCACCCAGTCGCCGGTGCGCAGGACCGCGATCGAGATCGGGATCATCCGCGACCGGCACTCCGACGGGCCGCCTTCCACGCGGTCGAGCACATGCTGCGAGTGCAGGCAACTCGGGCAGTGGTTGCGGCGGGCGCCGTCCGGCGCGGCCGCCGTCACGGTCAGGCCGCAGCGTACGCACTGGAAGGTCTCCGTGTTCACGATGGAACGCGGTTTGTTGTTGGTGGACAACCTGGGTACTCCTTGCCCGGAATGTGGTCATTGACGGCAGCAAGGGCAGGCCGAGCGAGCCTCGCGGTGTCCACGGGCATGCTGGTACGGCAGGCGATCCGGCCGATCAGTGCTTCAGAGGCAGGATTCGCCCACGGCACGGCGAGGCGCACTTGGCGCGGTGCCAGGCATTAATCCACTCCCCTCCGGGGGCATGAACTGCCCCGAATGCGTCACTGGTCGGATATGGGCGAGGGTAACGGCGCGAACCGGTCGGCTGCGAATGGTTTTCCTGGACCGAATGACCTTCTAGATTCGGACGCATGGGGATCGGGCTTACCGAGGAACACCTGGCGCTGGCGGCCTCCGTGCGGGGGCTGGCCGAGCGTACCGTCGAGCACGCGGCCCTGGCCGGGCAGGGGCTGCTGGGGCTGCACCTGCCGGAGGAGTGCGGCGGGCAGGGGTACGGGCTGCTGGAATTGTGCGTCGCGCTGGAGGCATTGGGCGAGCAACGTGCTCCCGGACCTTATCTGCCGACCGTGCTGACCTCGGCGGCTCTCGCCGCCGGGCTCGCAGACGGCACGAAGGGGCTGATCTCCGGGCTTGCCGACGGCACCCTGACAGCCGCCGCCGCGCTTCCCGCCGACCCTGTCACCCTTGCTCTGGGGTCGTCGGCGGCCGATCTCTTTCTCGTGCCGGTCGGTGGTGGCGCGTGGGCGGTGCTCGACCGGGGTGACGTCACCGCCGAGCCCGTCGACGGCGTCGATCTGGACCGGGCGTTGTGCTCGGTCACCGTGCGAACCGTGCCCGCCGACCGGGTGCTCGCCGACGTGCCGGTACGGGAGATCGCCGCCGTCCTGCTCGGCGCCGACGCGTGTGGCGTGGCGGCGTGGGCCGTCGCGACGGCGGCCGGGTACGCCAAACTGCGCGAGCAGTTCGGGCGGCCGATCGGGCAGTTCCAAGGGGTCAAGCACCGGGTGGCCGCCGCCTTCGTGGCACTCGAACAGGCCCGCGCGGCCGTGTGGGACGCCGCCCGGGCCATGGACGCCCCCGAGTCCCCGGAGGAGAGCAGGCTGGCCGTCGGGGTGGCGGCGGTGCTCGGGCCCGATGCGGCCGTCCGGTGCGTGGCGGACGCGATCCAGGTGCTCGGCGGCATCGGCTACACCTTCGAGCACGACGCCCACCGCTACTACCGCAGAGCCCTGTCCGACCGGATGCTGGCCGGAGATCCCGGCTTGTGGGCCGAGGAGGTGGCCGGGCCGGCGGTGGCGGGGGTGCGGCGGCGGATGGAACCGGACCTGCCCGACGCGGCCGCCGCCGTCAGGGACGCCATCAGGGCGGAGGCCGAGTCGCTGCGGGGTGCGGAGCCGCTGGCGCGGCTGGGCAGGTTCGCGCGGGAGGGCTGGATCATGCCGTACCTGCCCAGGCCGTGGGGCAGGGACGCCTCGCCGCTGGAGCAGGTGATCATCCATCAGGAGTTCCGCGACCTCAACCGGCCGAACCTGGGCATCGCGGCCTGGGCGGTCCCGTCCATCGTCCGGTACGGCACCCGCGAGCAGCAGGAACGTTTCCTGCCGAAGACGTTCACCGGGGAGATCGTGTGGTGCCAGCTCTTCAGCGAGCCCGGCGCGGGCTCCGACCTGGCCGGACTGTCGACGAAGGCCACGAGGGCGGAGGGCGGCTGGTCGCTGAGCGGCCAGAAGATCTGGACATCCCTCGCACAGCACGCCCACTGGGGCATCTGCCTCGCCCGGACTTCTCCCGAAAAATCCAAGCATGAGGGCATTTCGTTCTTCCTGGTGGACATGTCGTCCCCCGGCGTCACCGTCAGGCCGCTCAAGGAGATCAACGGGGACGAGGTCTTCAACGAGGTGTTCCTCGATGACGTGTTCGTACCGGACGACCTGGTCGTCGGCGAGGTGGACGGGGGCTGGCGGGTGGCCCGCGACACGCTGTCCCACGAACGGGTCGCGCTCGGCGACTCCTGGGGCCCGGGCTCGCAGCACACCGACATGGTCAAGCTCATCGCGAAGCTGCCCCCGCTCCGGCAGTCGCAGCGCGAGCAGGCGGGCCGCCTGTGGGCGGAAGGCCAGGCCATCTCGGCGCTCGGCCTGCGCGTGACCCTCTCGAAGTTGTCAGGAACCGACCCCGGCACCGCCTCCAGCGTCCGCAAGCTGCTCGGCATGCGGCACGCCCAGGCGATCTCGGAGTTCTGCTGGTCACTAGCCCCGACGAACCGATACTGGAACCGCATGATCCTCACCACCCGCGCCTTCACGATCGGCGGCGGCACGACGGAGGTGCAGCTCAACATCATCGCCGAACGCGCCCTCGGCCTGCCGCGCGACCCGTGATCAGCTCGTGGGATAGTACGGCGCCGCGAGGTGCGCGTACACGATGGTGTTGTCCTGGTAGCTGTGCGCCTGCCGGTCGAACGTCCCGCCGCAGGTCACCAGCCGCAACCCCGGATAGGGGAGCTTGCCGTAGACCTTCTTCACGGGGAAGCTCCGCTTCGGCGTGTGCTCGACCTTGTCGACGACGAACACGGCCACGGAACGGTCGGCGCGCAGCACCTGCACCTGGTCGCCGCGCTTGACGTTCTTGAGGAGGGCGAAGACGGCGGGGCCGCTCCTGGTGTCGAGATGGCCGGTGATCACGGCCGCGCCGCGCTGGCCGGGGACGGGGCCGTAGCGGTACCAACCGGCCAGGTTCGGGGGGTCGAACGGCGGGTTCTGGATGGCGCCGCCCGCGTCCAGGCCCAGCTCCATCAGCGGGGCCTGGACGCCGATGGACGGGATGTAGACGGCCGTGGGCCGCTGGGCCTCCATGGGCTCGGCCACCCTGCCTTGCGGCACGTTGGTGACCAGGGGCTTGTGCTGCACGACCGCGACGGGATCCGGCTGCGCTTCGGGCTCGCCGTCGAGAATCCCGCTGAGCCCGAGCCCGATCAGCAGCACCCCGGCCAGCGACACCGCACCGGCCCCGGCCAGGATCGCCTTCTGCGCTCCGGCCAACCTAGGCGACACCCTTGCGGCGCCGTACCGCGACCCCGGTCAGGCCCGCTCCGGCCAGCAGCGCCGCCCCGCCCAGTGCGAACGGCCACGCCGGGCCATCCGTCGCGAGCCCGCCGCCGCCGGTCTCCGGGTGTCCCCTCGGCACCTGGTGTTCGTTCTCGCCCGCAGGTCGCCACGGATGTGCGGACTCGACCGTTCCCGGCCGGGAATCCTCCGGGTGCCCGTCCTCGGGCGGACTCGACCAGGATTCCTCCGGTGCGGGGCCGTCCGACGGGGAATCATCCGGCGGTTCGTCGCAAAGCAACGGCAGCGGCAACGGAAGCAGGCAGGACGGGACCACGTCCGGCAGCTGAGGAGAGGACTGCGCGGAGGCGGTGCCGATGCCCGCCGTCAGGGTCACGCCTGCGATGACGAAGGCCGTCACCGCGCAACGTCGTGCTTTTGGCATGAGAAGGCTCCAGACTCTTGTCGCCCCCCGATGCACAAGAGAGCCTTGCGAACTATTAGACCAAGAGTCAAGTAATGTGACCGAAGTGAAACCAGCCGAATACGGAGGGTTTGATCGCGGCCCAATGTGGCAGTAATTCCCTTATAGGGGGATAAAAGTCATGAGCAATCCTCAACAGCCCGAACTTCGCAGATCGGGCAGGTCGCCCGCCGAATCCAAGTCCGCTGAGGCCGTACGGGAGACGAAGAGCGGAGCCAGGCGCTCCGGCCGCCCGCACGGCACCGACAAGGGCGGCAAAGGGGGCGGCAAGGGCGGCGGTGTGCCTCCCGCTCAGCGTCCCCAGCACCCGGGGTGAGCTGATGTGAGGGGGAGCCTGCGGTTCATCGGCAACGCCACCACGCTGATCCGCTACAACGGCTTCACACTGCTGACGGATCCGAACTTCCTGCGCCGGGGCCAGCGCGCGTACCTGGGCTACGGCCTGTCCACGCGCCGCCTCACCGACCCGGCCGTACGGATCGCGGACCTGCCCCCGCTCGACGCGGTCGTGCTCACTCACCTGCACGGCGACCACTGGGATCGGGTCACTCACAGGGGCCTGGACCGGGCGACACCGATCATCACGACCGGCCTGGCGGCCCGCAGCCTGCGCCGCCGCGGCTTTCGCCGCAGCGTGGGGCTGGCGGAGTGGCAGCAACACGAGCTGCGCAGTCCCTACGGCAGCGTCGTGATCACCGCCCTGCCCGCCAAGCACGCGCCAGGCCCGGCCGAGGCCCTGCTGCCGGCCGTGATCGGCACGATGCTGGAGTTCCGCAACCGGAAGGAACGGGTGGAGCTGCGCGTGCACGTCAGCGGGGACACCCTGCTCGACCGCCGCCTGGCCGCGATCCCGCGCCGCTTCCCCGAGATCGACGTGGCCATCGTGCACCTGGGCGGCGCCAGGCTGCTCGGCACCCTGCTGGTCACTCTGGACGGCGAGCACGGCGCCTCGTGGGTGGCCCTGATCAACCCGCACGCGGTCGTACCCGTGCATTACGCCGACTACCCGGTCTTCAGCTCACCTCTGGACGATTTCCGCCACCATATCGAGCAAGCCGGGCTGGCCGACCGCGTCGTCTACCTCGACAGGGGCGAAACCCGCGAACTCGCCCCCCATCACCTCGTCCGCCGCTAGCGTCCCCCGTCGTCCTTCCTGGCCCTGCTCGGCTGCACCCGCATCGGCTCGCCGGGCATCTTCGGGTAGTTGGGCGGGTACGGCATGTCGCCCCGCTCGTCCTTGGCATAGAGCTCCAGCAGGGGCTCGATGGAGTAGGCCCGGTCGTCGATGGCCGCGTGCACGTCGCCCACCTCGGCGAAGCGGGCGGGCACCGTGCGGATGTCGAAGTCGCGCGGGTCGGCGTCTTCGAGCTCGTCCCAGGTGAGCGGGGTCGAGACGGGCGCGTACGGCTTGGCCCTGACGGAGTAGGCGCTGGCCACCGTGCGGTCCCTGGCGTTCTGGTTGAAGTCGATGAACACCCGCTCCCCGCGCTCCTCCTTCCACCAGGCCGTGGTCACCAGGTCGGGATTCCGGTCCTCGACGGCCCTGGCCAGGGCGATGCCGGCGTGGCGTACCTGGATGAAGTCCCAGCGCGGCTCGATGCGCACGGCGATGTGCACGCCGCGGTTGCCCGACGTCTTCACGAACCCGGCCATCCCCAGCTCCTCCAGCACGTCCCTGGTCAGGAACGCGGCCCTGCGCGCCGCGTCGAACTCCAGGCCGGGCTGCGGGTCCAGGTCGACGCGCAGCTCGTCGGGATGCTCGACGTCGGAGGCACGCACCTGCCAGGGGTGGAAGTCGATGGTGCCGAGGTTGGCGCAGTAGGCGATGGCGGCCACCTCCGTGACGCGCAGGGACTGCGCCGTACGGCCGCTGGGGAAGGTCACGGTCACGGACTGGAGCCAGTCGGGGTGCTTGGGCGGCATGCGCTTCTGGTAGATCGCCTCGGTCTGCACGCCGTCGGGGTGGCGCTTGAGGTTGGTCGGCCGGTCCTTGAGCGCCCGCAGCGCCCCCTCGCCGACGCTCACGTAGTATTCGACCAGTTCCCGCTTGGTGGCGCCGATCCCCGGAAAATACACCTTGTCGGGGTTGGTGACCTTGACGGTCCGCTCCCCCACCTCGAGCTCTATGTACGGCGATGCCATGCCATCGAACCTACCTTTTGCGTCAAGAGAGGTGGGCCCGCCCCGGAGCCGCCTCGGTGGCGGGACCGGGGCTCGACGGGGCGGGCCGAAAGACCACCCGCTGCCGTTCCGGGCGCTGGCGCGCCACCCGGCCGGCCATGGCGATCCCTCAGCGGCGCCAGCACGGGCGTGGGCTGTGCCGCTCGGCGGGATCTGCGAATGATCTCACCCCTTGACAGGAGGCGATGACACCCCCTTGCCTACAAAGACGCAAATTCACCCTAGAACGGATGCTTCACCCTGCGGAGATCTCTTTTTGCCCGATCTCGTACTCTGGTCGCATGGACAATGTGGTCAAGAGCGAGGCCGAGTGGCGGATCCAGCTTTCGCCCGAGGAGTTCCACGTCCTCAGGGAGGCGGGGACCGAGCGCCCGTTCACGGGGGAGTACGTCGACACCAAGGCCGAGGGCGTCTACTCGTGCCGCGCCTGCGGGGCCGAACTGTTCCGGTCGGACACCAAGTTCGAGTCGCACTGCGGATGGCCGAGTTTTTTCGAGCCGGCCGAGTCCGAAGCCGTGCGGCTGATCGAGGATCGCAGCCACGGGATGGCGCGCACTGAGGTGCGATGCGCCCGGTGTGACTCGCATCTGGGGCACGTGTTCCACGGCGAGGGCTATGCGACTCCCACCGATGATCGCTACTGCATCAACTCGATCTCGTTGCGGCTCGAAGCCAAAGTGTGATCGACTAGCGACATTGCGTACCGGTTGCCTACCCCGGGTAGGAGTCCCCGCGTGGGCTATGTCCATCTTCGCCACCGATGGGTGACGATCGAGACCATCGGCCGCGTGGTAACTCAGCGGTGCGAAGTGTGCTCCAAGACTCGCGTCCGGGTTCGTTAGTCCGGGGTCGGGTGGGTGACCCGGCAGTTGGGGTCGGAGGGGCCGAGGATGTTGGCGAGCACCGGGTTCCCGTTCTCCCCGAACCCCGCCTGCACGAACACCACCGGATTCGCCACCCCGGCGGCTCGCAGGTATTCGAGGCCGCGCTTGCACAGGGTGATGGCTTGGCGGGAATTGTGCGCGGTCTCCGGTAAATCCGTATAAATGCGCAAATATCCGCCGACTGTGCGGATGTCTTTGAGGCGTTTCAGCGCCTTGTCATCCGGCCCCCAGTGCGTACGGAAGTATTCGGCCGCCTGCCGGTCGGTGTGCCGCGAGGGCCCGTCGGCTTTGTAACCCGAAGAGCCAGGCTCAGAATCGCTCTCCGGTGGGTCTCCCGAATCGATGATCCCTTCCACGAGACCGGGCTCGACCGTGCCAGGAGTGGCCGTGCCGGGGGTGGCGGTGGCCTTGGGCGGCTCGGACACCCGGAGCTCGCGAGCCTCGGCCTCCGCGCTCGCCCGCGGGCGGGCCCCGACCTCGCCGGACAACGCCGACGCACGATTCTCCTGCTCGGCACGGGCCTGCTGCCCGGCAGCGCCCGCCCCGCCCGGCCGCTCCGAGGAGGAGGATCGGGAGGCGGTCAGCACTCCGCCGAGCGTCCCGTTGCTGCCGAGCAGCCCGGCGACCCCGCCGGCCAGCGCCAGCGCCCCCACGACCAACCGGCGCCGTCCCGTACGGCGCCGCCGCCGCGCATGCCTCGACCGCCCAGCCACCTCACGAACAGCCACATGACGCCCGGCCGCACGCCGCCGGCTACCCGGTCTTCCAGACTCGTCCACCCCGCCCCCTTGGAACGTGCCACCGCAAGCAACACCCAACGAACAAGGGATTTCCCTGATTGTGACAAAGGGGATAGATCAATTCAGTCGGATCGCCAACTTAGGTCTTGCTCTTGGCGTTCTCGCTGGTGGGCGGCGATGCTGCTCGGGGCGGCGCTGCGTACCGAGCAGCACGCGGCCTCGGCGCCTGCGCGCCGCGCTCACCCGCCAGGGCTAGGGCAGAGCCGCGATGAGCTCCTGCACCGGCTTGCGCGCGCCGGTGTAGAACGGGATCTCGACGCGGGTGTGCCGCCGGGCCTGCGCGGCCCGCAGCGTGCGCATCAGGTCGACGATCCGGTGCAGCTCGTCGGCCTCGAACGCGAGCATCCACTCGTAGTCGTTGAGCGAGAAACACGCGACGGTGTTGGCCCGCACGTCGGGATAGTCGCGCGCCATCCGGCCGTGCTCGGCCAGCATCGCCCGGCGCTCGGAGTCTTCCAGCAGATACCACTCATAGGACCGCACGAACGGATAGACGCTCACATAGGCCCGCGGCTCCTCCTCGGCGAGGAAGGCCGGAACGTGTGACTTGTTGAACTCGGCCGGCCGGTGCAACGCCATCGCCGACCAGACGGGCTTGCTGTGCCGGCCCAGCTCGGTGCGCCGGAGCCGGGAGTAGACGTCCTGCAGGTCCTCGGGCGTCGGCGCGTGCCACCAGAACATGTAGTCGGCGTCCGCCCTGAACCCGGCCACGTCGTAGACCCCCCTGGTCACGACGTCCTTGCCGGCGGCCTGCTCCAGCAGCTCCCCGACCTCCTCCGCCAGGCGGTCGCGGTCGCCCGGACACGGCTCGGTCACCTGGAAGACCGACCACATCGTGTAACGGATCACCTGGTTGAGATCGCGGGCCTTGAGCCGCGCGGCACCCTCAGTCATGGTGTCTATTCTCCCCCCAGGGACAGGTGGTCGAGAATCCGGGCGGCGGCCGTGCGGGCGGTGCTCACGCAGGCCGGAATGCCGATGCCGTCGTAGGCCGCGCCGCACACGGCCAGCCCCGGCTGCATGGCCACCGCGGCGCGCACCCTGGCCACCCGGTCGAGGTGGCCCACGTTGTACTGCGGCAAAGCTCCGCCCCACCGCGTGACCCGGCTGTCGAGCGGCAGGCCGCTCGCCCCCATCACGTCGGCCATCTCGGCCGTGGCCATTGACACCAGCTCGGTGTCCGACCGCTGGAGCAGGTGCTCCTCGCCGATCCTGCCGATCGAGCAGCGCAGGATCACCAGGTCCCTGGCCAGGTGCGGCCACTTCACCGAGCTGAACGTGACCGCCTTGACCGGCCGCCCCTCCACCGGCGGCACCAGGTAGCCGCTGGACGCCGGCGGCTCGGGGAAGGCGTCGATCGGGTACGCGAGCGTGACGACGGCCATGCTGGCGTATTCGATCCTGGCCAGCTCGCCGGCCGCCTTGGGCACCTCGGCCTTGAGCAGCCTGCTCGCGGCGGGGCCCGGCGTGGCCACGATCACCGCGTCGGCCTCGACGATCTCGGGCTTCGGGACCGGACCGGTGACAACCTGCCAGCCGTGCTCGGTCCTGCGCAGCTCGCGTACGGTGACGCCGGTCCTGACGTCGGCGCCGGACGCCTTGGCGACCGCCTCCGGCAGACCGCCGACGCCGTTCTTCAGCGCCGTGAAGACCGGTCCGGCGTCCTTCGGCGCCTCCTCGACGAGCTGCCTGGCCGCGCTCAGCAGCGAACGTTCGGAACGTGCTACGGCCGCCACCCGCGGCATCGTGGCCTCCAGCGACAACATGTCGGCCCGGCCCGCATAGACGCCGCCCAGCAGCGGCTCGACCAGCCGTTCCACGACCTCGCCGCCCATCCTGGCCCGGATGTAGGCGGCCACGGACACGTCGGTGCGCACGAGGGTCGGCGGCAGGATCTGGTCGAGCGGCACGCGCAGGAGCCCGCCGGGCGAGACGATGCCCGACCTGGCCAGCTCGGTCAGGTCGGACGGCACGCCCATGACCTGGCCCTTCGGCAGATATCGCAGCGCCCCCCTGGTGTAGACGGCCGACCGCGTGGTGCCCGGGAACACCAGCTCGTCACCCAGCCCGACCGCCCTGGCCAGCTCCGTGCCCTCCGGCCGCCTGGCCAGCATGGCCTCCGCGCCCGCGTCCACGCTCACCCCGGCCACCTCCGAGGCGTACAGCTTGCCGCCGATGCGCGAATTGCCTTCGAGGACCGTCACCTTGACCCGCTCGCCCGCGCCCTGCCGGAGATACCACGCGGCGGCGAGACCGGAGATCCCCCCGCCGACCACGACCACGTGTGCCCGATTCCCTTCCACGTCTCCCGACGCTACCGTCTCATCGGCTCGGCCAGCCGCTCGACCCCGAGCCGCCTCACGGAATGAGGCCATGAACACGGTGACCGTACCGTGATTGCTGCCGTCAAACCCGGATGATCCGGGAGCCGTCTTACTTGCATGAGGAGAATCCGGTACGGCATCGCGCTCTCGGCCGCCTGTGCGGCCGTTCTCCTGACAGGCTGCGGCGGCGGCGGGACCGTCGAATCGGCCCACGGAACGTCCGCCGACGCTCCCGTCCCCGCGGCGGAGACCGCCTCCGCCCAGGAGCAGCGCCGGCCACCACCGCAGGCCTCCGCCCAGGAGCGCCGGCCGCAACCGCAGGCCGCCGGCAAGGACGGCATCGTCTCGAACGTCAAGGTGACCCAGCAGGATCGGCAGGTCGTCTACACCGGCAGCATGACCGTGCGGGCCAAGCAGGTCGGCACCGCCGTCCAGCAGGCCAAGCAGATCGTGACGGCCGCCGGCGGCTACCTGTCCAAGGAGGAGACCAACTCGGCCAGCGACACCGAGGACACGGCCATGCTGGAGTTCAAGATCCCGCCCGCCAAGTACGGCGAGGTGGTCGGCCGGCTCGGCAAGGACCTGGGCAAGCAGCTCTCGATGAACCAGAACACCCAGGACGTCACCCTCCAGGTGGCCGACGTCGAGAGCCGGCTGAAGTCGGCGGAGCGGTCGCTGGAGTCGCTGCGCACGCTGATGAACAAGGCCGAGACGGTCGGCCAGGTGATGGAGGTGGAGCGGGAGATCTCCTCGCGTGAGGCGGACCTGGAGTCGCTCCAGGCGCAGCAGAAGGAGCTGGCCGCGCAGGTCTCCATGGCCACGCTGACGCTCAGGCTGGTCGGGCCGGTCGCCGTCGTCGAGGAGCCGGAGGAGGAGGCCGCGGGCTTCTTCGGCGGGCTCGAGGCGGGCTGGAAGGCGCTGGTCTCGTTCACGAAGATGCTGCTCACGGTGCTCGGCGCGCTGCTGCCGTGGATGATCTTCCTGCTGCCGGTGGCGGCCGTGGTGATCTTCCTGGTACGGCGGAGCCGCGCCCGGCGCCCGCACTCCCCGAGAGGACCGATGAGCCCGATGGGCCCGCAGCCGCCCCAGCCCCGCGACCCGGACCCGGAGGCGGCTTGACCTGAGCCGGAAGCGGCTTCACCGCCCCCAGCGGCGTCTCACCCGTGCCGTCTAGCTCGCTCGACCGGCCTCGTGGACGAGGTCGGTCAGCCGCTTGAGCTGGTCGGGATCGGTCGAGGGCAGCACCCCGTGCCCCAGGTTGAACACGTGCCCCTCGGCCGCCTCGCCCCGTTTCAGCACCTCGCGGGCCTTGCGCTCGACCACCTCCCACGGCGCCAGCAGGACGGCGGGGTCGAGGTTGCCCTGCAACGCCTTGCCCGGCCCGACTCGGCGGGCCGCCTCGTCGAGGGGCACCCGCCAGTCCACCCCCACCACGTCCGCACCGGCCTCGCCGAGCACGCCGAGCAGTTCGCCGGTGCCCACCCCGAAGTGGATGCGCGGCACCCCCTCGACGCCTTCGAAGATCCGGCGGGTGTGCGGCAGGATGAACTCCCGGTAGTCGGCCGCCGCCACCGCCCCCACCCAGGAGTCGAAGAGCTGCACGGCCGAGGCGCCCGCCGCCACCTGGATCCGCAGGTGCTCCAGGACGATCGTGGAAAGCCGCTCCATGAGGGCGTGCCACAACTCGGGGGCGCCGTACATCATGGCCTTGGTCTTGTCGTGGTTCTTCGACGGGCCGCCCTCGATCAGGTAGGAGCCGAGCGTGAACGGCGCTCCGGCGAAGCCGATCAGCGGCGTGCCGCCCAGCTCGCCGGTCAGCGCCCGGATGGCCTCCGTGACGTAGGGGACGTCGTCCGGCTCCAGCGGGCGCAGCGCGTCCAGTCCCTTGGCGTCGCGGATCGGGTCGGCCACGACCGGGCCGACGCCGGGCTTGATGTCGAGGTCGACGCCGATGGCCTTGAGCGGGACCACGATGTCGCTGAAGAAGATCGCCGCGTCCACGCCGTAGCGCCGGACCGGCTGCATGGTGATCTCGGCGATCAGATCGGGCGTGGCGCACGCGGTGAGCATCGGCACGCCCTCGCGGACCTTCAGGTATTCCGGCAGCGACCGCCCGGCCTGGCGCATGTACCAGACCGGTGTGTGCGGGACGGGCTGGCGGCGACAGGCACGCAGGAACGCTGAGTCGGCGAGGTTCACCCCACAAGGGTGCCACGACAGGACGCCGGTGCTGACCGCGTCCAGCGGTCCGCCGCAAGTGGCGGCATCCGCACTGCACGGGAGCGAGGTGTCGGAAAAACATGCATTGGATACCCCAAATCATGATCAGATAGCCAGATGAAGGTTTACCGGTCTGCTCGGCATCGGCGTCGCACACGGGTCGAACACACCCCATGGCCGACCAGAGAGCCGGTCTCGACTGGACCAAATGTTCGCCAAGCGACCGCGCGGCACCGATTCAGAGACCACTTTCGGGACACGCCGAGCGCGTTGCGGGGAATTGTCAGCCGCTCGTGCCAACGTCGGAGCCACGACCCGAAGAAAGGCCCCGGTGCGATGACTGGTGCGATGAACGCGTTGTGGAGTTCCCCAGAGCGCCGCAGTGAGCGCTGCGCTGTTTGCGCCGGTGAGCGGCTCTTCGAGCAGCCGCCATGCTTCGACGGCCACGAGCCGGGCCACTGCCCGGAGTGGGCCTGCGTCGAGTGCGGCCACGCGATCCTGCTCGGCTCGGCCCAGACCACCCGACCGGTTCGCCAGCTGGTTACGGCAGCGGCTTGATCACGAAGGATGAGCACCCCCGTGGTCCCCTTCCGCCCGTCTTCGACCTACGCTTCGGCTATGACACTCGGTGACCAACCACCACCTCCGGCCGCGTTCACCCGCGCCGCCGAGAGCCTGCGGTTGTCCGAGGTCAGGCCGGAGATCGAGCTCGAGGACCTGCCCGCACCGCAGCGGCTGGCCCCCTACTCGGCCGCCATCGGCGCGTCGGTCTACCGCGACGACGACGAGCTCGCGGTCGGCCGGCTGATCCTGCTCTACGACCCCGACGGCCAGCGCGGGTGGGAGGGCCCGTTCAGGCTGGTGGCCTATGTCAGGGCCGACATGGAGCCGGAGATCACCTCCGACCCGCTGCTCGGGCCCGTCGCCTGGAGCTGGCTGACCGAGGCTCTGGAGGCGCATCAGGCCGACTACTCCGCCGCTGGCGGTACCGTGACAAGAGCCGTGTCCGAGGGGTTCGGCAACAAAGCGGACGACCCGGTCACGACCGAGCTCGAGCTGCGGGCGTCCTGGTCACCCGCTCAGGAGGATCTCTCCGGCCATGTCGCCGCCTGGTGCGACCTGATGTGCCTGGCGGCGGGGATCCCGCCGCTCCCGCCCGACGTGGCCGCGTTGCCCCGCCGACGTGATGAACCGGAGAGTGACCGTACGAAGTGAGGGCACCAGTCAATACAGCACCCGCGTCATGAGGCCGGTGAGCTCATGACAGAAGAACGCACAGTCGAACCGCTGCTGGAGCCGCGCGAAGGCATACCGCCGGTCGTCGCGGACGCCGGTGGGCTGGCCGGGGTCGTGGAGCGGTTCGCCGCGGGCAGCGGTCCCGTGGCGGTCGACGCCGAGCGCGCCTCCGGCTACCGCTACGGCAACCGCGCCTACCTGGTGCAGCTGCGCCGGGCCGGGGCGGGCAGCGCGCTGATCGACCCGATCGGCTGCCCCGATCTGTCCGCGCTCGACGAGGCCGTGGCCGGGGCGGAGATCGTGCTGCACGCCGCGTCGCAGGACCTGCCGTGCCTGATGGAGGTGGGGTTCAGGCCGCGGGAGATGTTCGACACGGAGTTGGCGGGGCGGTTGCTCGGCTACGAGCGGGTGGGGCTCGGCACGATGGTCGAGACCGTGCTCGGGTTGCGGCTGGAGAAGGGCCACTCGGCCGCCGACTGGTCCACCAGGCCGCTGCCGGAAGACTGGCTGCGGTACGCGGCGCTCGACGTGGAGGTGCTGGTCGAGCTGCGCGACGTGCTGCACCAGGAGCTGACCGAGAGCGGGAAGCTGGAGTGGGCGCGCGAGGAGTTCGCCGCCGTGCTCGACACCCCGCCGCCGGTGCCCAGGTCCGACCCGTGGCGGCGTACGTCGGGCATTCACAAGGTACGCAACGTACTGGCCCTGGCCATCGTGCGCGAGTTGTGGACCATGCGTGACAGGATCGCGCGCGAGTCCGACCTGGCGCCTGGGCGGGTGCTGCCCGATGCCGCGATCGTCACCGCGGCGCTCGAAGGGCCGCGTACCAAGAAGGCTTTGACCGAAATTTCGGCATTCACCGGGCGCAGCGCGCGCCGGCACATGAGCGACTGGCTCGCCGCGGTGGCCAAGGCGCGCGGGTTGCCCGACAGCCAGCTCCCGCAGCCGAGCACACCCGGTGACGGTCCGCCGCCGCCCAACCGCTGGGCCGACCGCGACCCGGCCGCCGCCAAGCGGCTGGCCGCCGCGCGTGCCGTGGTGGCAGCGCTGGCCGACGAGCACCACATGCCCACGGAAAACCTGCTGCAGCCCGACGCCGTACGCCGGTTGACCTGGGAGCCGCCCGCGGAGATCACCGACGAGAGCGTGACCGCCAGGCTACGCGAGCTCGGGGCCCGCGAATGGCAGCTCTCGCTCACCGCCCACCCCATCGCCAAGGCCCTGGCCCGGCTGGAGACACGCGGGGAGTCGTAGGCCCACCGGCGCGCCAGAGGGGCCGGAGCTCGGGTTTTGGCGCGTTCCTGGAGGGGCGATACTTGACGCCCTCGGTCGCACGGCCGTACGGTTCGGGAAAGCGCTTTCCCCATGTTTTTGCCTGAAGGGATCCTCATGAGCGTGCGCACCATCGGCGTCGTGATGAACGGCGTCACCGGACGGATGGGCTACCGCCAGCACCTGGTCCGTTCCGTCCTGGCCATCAACGAGCAGGGCGGCGTCACGCTCTCGGACGGCGGCAGGGTCAACCTCAAGCCGGTACTGGTCGGTCGGAATGCCGACAAACTTGCAGATATTGCGTCGAAGCACGATATTTCGGATTTCACCACGGAGCTGGACTCGGCCCTGGCCGACGACGACAACCTGATCTATTTCGACGCCCAGGTCACCAGCGCCCGGGTCAAGGCCGTGCTGAAGGCCATCGAGGCCGGCAAGCACATCTACGCCGAGAAGCCCACGGCCGAGTCGACGCAGGAGGCACTCGCGCTGGCCGAGGCCGCCACGGCCAGGGGCGTCAAGAACGGCGTCGTACAGGACAAGCTCTTCCTGCCCGGCCTGCTCAAGCTGAAGCGGCTGATCGACGGGGGTTTCTTCGGGCGGATCCTGTCGGTGCGCGGCGAGTTCGGCTACTGGGTGTTCGAGGGCGACTGGCAGGAGGCGCAGCGCCCGTCGTGGAACTACCGGGCCGAGGACGGCGGCGGGATCGTGCTCGACATGTTCCCGCACTGGCACTACGTGATGGAGAACCTGTTCGGCCGCGTCCAGTCCGTCTACGCGCGGGCCGTGACGCATATCCCGGCACGTGTGGACGAGCAGGGCAACACGTACCAGGCCACCGCGGACGACGCCGCGTACGGGATCTTCGAGATTGAGGGCGGCATCGTCGCTCAGATCAACTCCTCGTGGACGGTTCGGGTGAACCGGGACGAGCTGGTCGAGTTCCAGGTGGACGGCACGCACGCGAGCGCCGTGGCGGGGCTGCGCAACTGCCGCGTACAGCACCGCTCCGCCACCCCCAAGCCCGTCTGGAACCCCGACCTGCCCGCCACGGCGCGCTTCCGCGACGGGTGGCAGGAGGTGCCGGACAACGCCGAGTTCGACAACGGGTTCAAGGTCCAGTGGGAGGCGTTCATCAGGCACGTGGTGGAGGACGCGCCCTTCCCGTACGACTTCGCCTCCGGCGCCCGCGGCGTCCAGCTCGCCGAGCTGGGCCTGCGTTCGTCCGCCGAGGGCCGCAGGATCGAGGTGCCGCAGCTGTGATGATCGACCTGCCCGGCGGGGCGTACCGGCTGCGCGAGCCCGTGACCTGGCCACAGTCACCCACGCCCGCCGCCAGCCGCATCGTCTACGCGGCGGCCCACGTCGTGGCCGACCCGCTCGGCGACAACACGCCCGGCTCCCCCGCCGCCGTGGACTGGGACGCCACCCTCCGCTTCCGCCGCCACCTGTGGTCGTACGGCCTGCGCGTCGCCGACGCCATGGACACCGCCCAGCGCAACATGGGCCTGGACTGGGCGGCGACCAAGGAGCTCATCCGGCGCAGCGCCGCCGAGGCCCGCGCGTTCGGCGACCCGGCGACGCTGGTGGCCTGCGGGGCCGGCACCGACCACGCGCCCGGCGCCGCCGACCTGAACACGATCACGGCCGCGTACGCCGAGCAGATCGAGACCGTACAGTCGGCGGGAGCCGGAGTGATCATCATGGCCTCCCGCCAGCTCGCCAGGGTGGCCACCGGGCCCGCGGACTACCACCAGGTGTACGGAAAACTGTTCGGCCTGGCCGACCGGCCGGTGATCCTGCACTGGCTGGGCGAGATGTTCGATCCGCAACTCGCGGGCTACTGGGGCTCGCGCGACGTGGGGGCGGCGACCGAGTCGTTCCTGGAGCTGATCCACGCCCACGCCTCGATGGTGGACGGCGTGAAGGTGTCGCTGCTGGACGAGGAGCACGAGGTGGGCCTGCGGGCCGCGCTGCCCGACGGCGTGAAGCTGTACACGGGTGACGACTTCAACTACCCGTCGTTGATCAGGTCGGGCTCGCACGCCCTGCTGGGCATCTTCGACGCCATCGCCCCGGCAGCGGCGGCCGCCCTGCACACCCTCGACGCCGCAGAGGCCGCCTTCGACGCGGCGGATCGCGAGCGACTGCTGGCCTCGTACGACGAGATCCTCGCCCCGACCGTCCCCCTGTCCAGGAAGATCTTCGAGGCGCCGACGTATCACTACAAGACCGGCATCGTCTTCCTGGCCTGGCTGAACGGCCACCAGGACGCGTTCACCATGGTGAACGGCGCCCAGTCGGCCCGTTCGCTGGTCCACCTGTCGGAGGTGTTCCGCCTCGCCGACCAGGCCGGGCTGCTGACCGACCAGGAATTGGCCGTCCGCCGCATGAAGGCGCTGCTGGCGGTGAACGGCCTGTGAGTCTGGCACTCAACCAATGGACGACCAGGCGCTGGTCCGTGGCTGAGGCCGTGGACGGGTGCGTGCGGCACGGCCTGGAAGCGGTCGGGCTGTGGCGGGAGAAGGTCGCCGAGCAGGGGCTGGCGGAGAGCATCAAGCTGGTACGGGAGGCCGGGCTGCGGGTGTCGTCGTTGTGCCGCGGCGGCTTCCTGACGGCGGGCGGGCTGCCGGGCGAGGACGGGCGCCGGGCCTTCGCGCAGGCGCTGGACGAGAACCGCCGGGCCATCGACGAGGCGGCCGAGCTCACGGCGGCCTGTCTGGTGATGGTGGTGGGCGGGCTGCCCGGCGTGAAACCCGGCGAGCCGCTACCCGCGAACAGGTTCTCGCGGGATCTGGCCGGGGCACGGGAGCGGGTGGCCGAGGCGCTGGCGGAGCTCGCGCCGTACGCCGGGGAGCGGGGCGTCAAGCTGGCCCTGGAGCCGCTGCACCCGATCTACTGCCCGGACCGCGCGGTCCTGTCCACGCTGGGCCAGGCGCTCGACCTGAGCCTTCCCTACCCGGAGGAGCAGGTCGGGGTGGTGGTGGACACGTTCCATGTGTGGTGGGACCCGAGGTTGTTCGAGGACATCGCGCGGGCGGGCCGCAGGATCGCGTCGTACCAGGTGTGCGACTACCTGCATCCGCTACCCGCGGACGTGCTGCTCGGGCGGGGCATGATGGGCGACGGCGTGATCGACTTCGGGCCGATCACGCGGGCGGTCCTGGCCGCCGGGTACACCGGGGACGTCGAGGTGGAGATCTTCAACGCCGACATCTGGGCCGCCGACCCGGACGAGGTGGTGGCCACGATGAAGGCCCGTTACGAGGACGTGGTGCTCATCACACCGTGACCGTCGCCCCAGCGCCTCAGCTCGGTTTGTCCCAGACCAGGAGGTAGCGCCGCAGCAGCAGGCGGCGGAAGCGGCTGCCGGGCAACAGCGCTCGCGACGACCGGGCGACCTCTCCCCACGACATGACGGGGGCCATGGCCGGCACGCCCGGATTCCGCTTGCCGCCGTGGAACAGCTTGAGCACGTGCGAGACCGCCTGCCCCGAGAGGCAGATGATCCAGTCCAGGGGCGTACGCTCCTTCGCCAGGCCGACGACCACCAGCCGCCCGCCCGGCGCCAGCAGCCGGACCAGGCCGTTCACGGCCTCTCGGAAGTCCGCGTGGTGGATGACGGCGACGGCGGTGACGAGGTCGTACTTGCCCTCGGGGAGCAGCCCCTTCGGGTCGTCGAGGTAGTCGGCCGCCACGAAGGTGACGTTGTCCAGGTCGCCGTGCTGCCGGCGGGCCATCGCGATGGCCTCGGCGGACCGGTCGGCTCCGGTCACGGTGGGCAGGCGGGCGGCCAGCTTGCTCACCAGCAGCCCGTCGCCGCACCCGACGTCGAGCGCACGCTCGCAGCCCTCGGGCACGAGCGTCATGACGAGCCGCTGGTAGTGAACGTTGTGGTTCCAGTACACCTCGGGCATTTGATCACAATAGCGTTACGGTGCCCGCCGCGCCGTTCACTTCGATCTCTTGGCCCGTGGTGACGCGGTGAGTGGCGTCGGGCACGCCGACGACGGCCGGGATGCCGTATTCCCTGGCCACCACCGCTCCGTGCGACATCGCGCCGCCCATCTCCATCACCAGCCCGCCCGCCGTCAGGAACAGCGGCGTCCAGCCGGGATCCGTCGAGGGGCAGACCAGGATCTCGCCCGGCTCCAGGTGCGCGCCGATCGGGTCGAGCACCACCCTGGCCACGCCCGTGACGGTGCCCGCCGAGGCCGCCGTCCCTATGAGCGCACCGTCCGTGGGTGCCGTCGCGAGGGCTTCCGGTTCGGTGCCGTCCGAGAGCAGCACCCTGGGTACGTGCCTGCGCCGCGACTCCTGCGCGTACGCCGCCCGCCGCTCCCCCACCAACTCCCGCAGATCGCCCCCGCCCAGGGCCGACCTGACCTCCTGCATGCTGAGGAAGAACACGTCGGCCGCCGAGTCCAGGACTCCGGCGTCCACCAGGTGGTCGCCGACCACGAGCAGGCTCCGCCGTACCGCCGCGATGGTCTTGACCGCGTAGAACTTGGGCAGCTCGCGCAACCCCGCGAACATCCGCGTGCGCCGCAGCCCGAACCCCACCACGGCGGCCCGCCAGCGGCCCTTGCGGCGGGCCGCGGCCACCACCTGGGCCACCGCGGAACGCGCCGCGTCCGCCCCCTTGGCGAACAGCGCCGAGGGAGCGAGGTCGGCGCCGCCGTCCATGCGCAGGTAGTTGGCCAGGACGCCGAGGATGTGCGCGGGGTCCTCGGACCAGCGCGGCAGACCCAGGTCGATCTCCGCGACGCCGCGGTGGCCGTACTTGTCCAGGAACGCGGTGATCTCGCGCTGCGCGACGGGCGGCAGCTGCCCGGCCCGGTAGCGGCGGACCAGTTCGGACACCGGCTCCTTCCGGAACGGGTCCGGCTCGATGCGGGTGGCCAGGTCCCACAACTCCAGGTCCATCTCCGTGGTCGGGTTGTGCGGGACGCTGCGCAGGACGTCCTGCATGTCGTTCACCGGCACGCCGGACAGCTTGGCGGCCAGGGCGAACAGGCCGTAGCCGGTGATCACGATGGGCATGATCGAAACGATGGCCGGGAAGGTGCCGGCGAGCGTGCGTTCGGCGTGGTCGAGGCGCTGGGCGGGGGTGACGGGGTCGGGCAGCGCCAGCCGCTGGTCGAGCTCAGCGCCGACGCGGGCGGCGTACTCCAGGGCTTTGGGGGGTCTGGTCAGGGCCAGCAGCACCCGGGAAGGGGCGTGGATGCGGCGGGCGAACCGGCGCAGGCCGCGCAGGACCGGGCGGCGGGAGGTGTGCGTCAGCGACAACCGCGGATCCTCCACCAGCCGGCCGAAGACGGGAGCGGTGCGGGCCTCGCCGAGCGTGAGCATGCGCGGGAGGACGGCGCGGCCGAAGCGGCTGCGTACGGCCGTGGTCAGGTCGATCCACATGCGCTGCCCCGACTCGGCCATGAACGGGGCGCCGTCGAGGCGGTTGGCCGGGCCGTAGCCGAACAGGCCCGCCGCTCCGGCGCTGATCAGCCGGAAAGCCGACAGCCCCATCGGCGTGAGCGGACCCATGACGCCCTGGGCGACGTTGAGCGAGAAGTACACCCGCAGGCCAGGGCGGCCGTTTTCGAGCAGCGGGTAGAGGGTGGTGATCGGTCTCGCCTGGGTGAGCCAGAGCGTGCCGTCCTGGTCGACGGCCCACTCGGTGTCCTGGGGGGCGCCGTAGTGGTCCTCCACCCGGGTGCCCAGCGCGGCCAGGTCGCGTACCTGGTCGTCGGTCAGGCAGAAGCCCTCCGAGGTGGTCTCGACGCGTTCGGTGCCGCCGCCCGGCAGCGAGCGGATGGTCAGGCGTTTGTCCCCGGCCTGGCGTTCCAGGATCTCGCCGCCGAAGACGATGAAGCGGTCGGGGTTCACCGCGCCTGAGACGACCGCCTCGCCCAGCCCGGGGTTGGCGTCGATGACGGCCTCGTGCCGCCGTCCCGTCACCGGGTTCGCGGTGAACATCACCCCCGCGACCTGCGCGTCCACCATCACCTGTACGACCACCGCCAGCCGCACGACCGCGTGGTCGATGCCGTTGGACTCCCGGTACGCCACGGCGCGGTCGGTCCAGAGGGAGGCCCAGCAGCGGCGTACGGCGTCCACCACCGCCTCGGAACCCACGACGTTGAGGAACGTGTCCTGCTGCCCGGCGAAGCTGGCGAACGGCAGGTCCTCGGCCGTGGCGGACGAGCGCACCGCCACGGGCACGTCGTTCCCGAGCGCGGCGTAGGACTTCACGATGCTCTCGTGTACGGCGTCCGGCACCGGCGCCTGGAGCAGATGCCGCCTGGCGCGCTCGGCCAGCCCTTCACCGCTGGTCTCGAGCCCCTCGGCGACCTGCCGGTACGCCTCCGTGGTCAGCACCCAGCCGGGCGGCACGGGCAGCCCGGCCCTGGTCAGCTCGCCGAGGTTCGCGGCCTTGCCGCCCACCTCGGCCAGCATCCCGGCGTCGATCTCGGAGAAGTCCAGCGCCGTCTTCATCAAATGCACCCCAACCGTTCAGCGTCCCGTTATGAGTCTCACGCTTTCCCGGCATGAATTCAACACTCGATGAAAACTTATCCCAACTCCAGGGGTACGCCGTCCAGGTCCCAGGCCGGGTCGGCCGCCACCCCCAGCACGGCCAGCGCCGTCGGCCCCACGTCCACCAGGCGCGGCTCGCCGAGCGAGCGTCCGCCCAGGTCGTCGCCCAACCGGTGCGCGATCACGAACACCGTGCGCTCCTCGTCCGACGTGCCTCCGTGCCCGCCCTCGTCCACGTGCCCGTGGTCGGTCGTGACCAGCACGGTCCAGCGCTCGCCCGGGTACGAGGCCCGCCCCCGGACCGCGTCCAGCAGGCGGCCCAGGTAGGCGTCCTGGGCCTGGAGGGCGGCGGCGTATTCGGAGCAGTGCGGGCCGAGGTCGTGGGCCACCTCGTCGGTGTCGCCCAGGTACACGAACAGGGCGTCCGGGTCGGCCTCCGCCAGGTGCCGCTCGGCGGCCTCGGCGACCTGTTCGTCGGCGTTGGCCCAGCCGACCGTGTACCCGTCGAGGACGAGGCGGTGGTCGATCGCGCGGCTGAACGCGCCGTGCTCGTCCAGCGCCGCCCACGAGAAGAACGCCGCCGTCGCCAGCTCAGGCCGGGCATTCTTCGCACGAGTCAGGAAATCCGGAAATTTCCGGAATTGGGGTGTCGCGAACCCGTTGTCCACGACGCCGTGTTTGTCGGGCCAGACCCCGGTGGCGATGGACGACCAGCCTGGCCCCGAGTCGGTACGCGAGCTGATGACCCGGCCGCCGTCCCCCGGCTCAGGGGCCTTGGGGACGATCTCGCCGGGCGACTCCGTACGGGGTGTCCCGGCCTCGCCGTAGGGGAGTTTGCTGGTGCCGTACGCGCCGGAGGACATCAAGGCGGACAGTACGGGCGATCCCACGGCCTGGAGCCGGTCGAACCGCAGCCCGTCCATACCGACGACGAGCACTTTGTTCGTTAAAGAGGACATCCCCCTATCTAAGCGGTGAAACGCCGCACCCAGTCAGCCGCTCCCGGCAGGATCTCCTCGACCGGGGCGACCTGCGGATACCACGTGCGCTCCCACTCCAGCGACACCCACCCGTCGTAACCGGCCCCGCGCAGCAGGCCGCCCGCCTCGTCCAGCGGCACGGACCCCGTCCCCATGGGCACCGGAGTGGTGTCCGCGGCCGAGACCGCGTCCTTGACCTGGACATAGGACAGGTATTGCCCGAGCGCGGCGAGCGTCTCGGCCGGGGACTCGCCGTGCCGCCACGGGTGCAGCAGGTCCCAGATCGCACCGGTCGTCTCGGGGCGGCCCGCCTCGGCCAGCAGCCCCGCCACGGCGGCGCCGGTGGCCATGAGGTCGTGGGTCTCGACGTACACGCGGCGGCCGAGCGCGCCGGCCGTACCGGAGACCGCTTTGAGCCGGCGGGCGCCGACGGCGGGATCGTCGCCGCGCGGGAACACCCGCACGCCCGGCGCGTCCAGGTCGGCGGCGAGCCGCAGATCGGCGAGCAGCGCCTCGATGACCGGTTCATCCGGTCCAGGCTCACAAATCCTGACGTATCCGGCGAGGGCGGAAATTTCGAGACCTGCGCCCTCGACCCGCTCCCGCACCGACCGCCGTTCCCCGGCCCCGAGCCCGCTGTGCACTCCGGTGTCCGGATGCAGCCGCAACTCCAGCCCCTGGCAGCCGTGCCCGGCCGCGATCTCGATCGCCCTGTCGAGCCCCTCGCCGGGCATCCCCAGCGTGCTGACCGCCAGCCTCACACCATCCTCCGTACGCTCTCCCGCAACACGACCTCGCCCGCCACCTGCTCGACCACGACGGTGTCCGCCTCACCCAGCGCCAGCTCCAGTGCCCGCGCCCCCATGTGCTTCAACGGCAGCCGTACGGTGGTCAGCGCGGGCACGTGATCACGCAGAGTGACGATGTCGTCGAACCCGGCCACCGAGACGTCCTCGGGCACCCGCACCCCGCGCTCCCGGTAGGCCGCCAGCGCCCCAACCGCCATCACGTCGTTGACCGCGAACACGCAGGTGGCGTCCGTGACCTGCTGGGCCGCCGCGTAGCCGCCGTCGCGGTCGAAGGGCCCGTGGATCACGTACGGCGCGGGCAGCCCCAGCTCCTCCAGCGCCCCCGCGAACCCGGCACACCGGTCGGCCGCCGTCACCAGGTGCGGCGGTCCGGCCAGCACCGCGAACCGCGTGTGCCCGAGCCCCGCCAGCGAACGCGCCAGCTGCGCCGCCCCCTCCCGGTTGGCGGGCGCGACGGTGTCCACGCCGAGCAGGTCCTGGCCCACGCAGGCGGCCCGGCCGCCGCCGGCCTGGTATCTGGCCAGCTCGTCGCGCAGCCGCGCGGTGACCGCGGGGTCGGCGACGCGCGAGCCGACCAGCAGCACGGCACGGACGCGCTGCGCGTTGAGCGTGGCCACGTAGGCGATCTCCTGCTCGGGGTCGCGATGCGTGGTGCCCACCATGACCAGCAGGCCCTCGGTGGCCGCCGCCCGCATCGCCCCGTCCGCCAGGGCCGCGAAGTAGGGGTCGGTCAGGTCGTGTACGACGATGCCGATGACGTTGCTCGCCCCGCGGGCCAGCGTCTGGGCCGCGATGTTGGCGCGGTAGCCGAGCTCGTCGGCGGCCCGCTCGACCCGCGCCCGCAGCGCCGCGCCCACCTGGCGGGTGCTGCCGTTGAGCACCCGCGAGGCGGTCGCGAGCGAGACGCCCGCCTGCTTGGCGACGTCCTCAAGCGTGACCACGGCACCTCCACGGAAAGCGGTTTCCCAGTGTGCCAGACCGGCACCTGGATCCGCATCCTATGGTGGGCCGTGTCCAGCGTGCCCAGCACAAGCGCTTACCAGGGGAACAGGATGTCGAGCAGCCCCTTCTTCTCCTCCTGCGTGGGCGTCGGCGCGGGCGCCTGCGTGGCGGGCGGCGGCTGCGTGGCCTGGGTCTTCGGCTGCTGGTTCTGCTGCTGCCTGTTCGTGGTGTCCTGGCCGTCGTCGGTCGTCTCCCGGATCTGGTTCGTCGGGGAGCGGGTGGCCCTGCTGCTCGTCTTGGACGTCGGCTCGCCGGCGCGCGTGGGCGTGGAGCGTACGGGCTCGCGCGTGTTCCTGGCCCGCTGCGTCGGCGGGGTGGTGGGCTTGTCGGACTCAGGCTCGCTGGGCTCGTCGGTGACCGAATCGGTGGGCTCGGGGCTGAACTCCTCCGTCGGTTCCGCGGTGTCCTCGGGAGCCGCGGTCTCGGAGGGAGAGGTCACCTCGCCCGCGCTGGCGCACCGGCCGGCCGCGCACGGGTCGTCGGAGGAGTTGCCGGTGAGCATGAATCCGGCGCCCACGCCGATCAGCACCACCGCGGCGGCCACCACCAGCAGCACCCTGGTACGGCGGCGCACCTCCCCCTCGCCGCCCGAACCCCCGTCGCGGGAGTCGTCGGTCCAGCCCGAGCCGAGGAAGCCGCGCTTGGGCTGCTCCTCGTCGCGCTCGTCGTCGCGTCCCTCGTAGCTCCGGTCAAGCGGAAGATAGGGGTTCTCGTCATCCACGCGGTGCGGGCCGCTGGGCTCGCCGAGCACCTCGTGCGCGCCGCTGGGTCCACCGAGATCGTACGAACCGCCGATCTCGTGGGCGCCGCTCGGGCCGCCCAGGTCGTACAGGTCGTGCGAGCCACTGGGCCCGCCGAGATCGTACGAACTGCCCAGGTCGTGCGAGCCGCTCGGCCCGCCGAGGGCGTCGTGAGGGACGTCGAGCACGTCGCGCCCGCCGGGGTCGTCGAGCACGTCACGCAGGCCCTCGCCCACCTGCGGCTCACTGGTCAGCGAGCCCTTGGCGGGCGGCAGGATGTAGGTCTCGTTGCCGACGACCTGGATGGCGGGCTGCTCATCGGTGTCCTCGGTGCTCCACCGCGGGGACAACACGTCGCCCGTCAGTTCGGGGTTTAACGACCTCCCCTGCCCTTCCTCATATGCCCTGTCGTTCTCGTCGCGCGCCACGATGGAACCTCTCTAATGCGAATTCGGACCGCGCCCTTTCCTAGCAGACCCGACCACACCTTGTCCGGAAATTTCACAAGTTTCACTCAAATCACTCTGCGTAACATGGGCCAGCTTGGACCGGGCGCGGTGGATGCCGGGCCGCCGTCGTCATCGCTTCATCCGGCGGTCTCGACCCGGATCGCGGCCGGTCAGGCGATGAGGCCGTCGAGCACGTCGCCCAGGGCCGCCTTCACCCGCTCGACGTTCACCCCGCGCCGGGGCCCGAGCGGCGGCCTCGCCAAGGGCCTGGCGCGGGAACTGGGACCGGCGTTACGGCCTGACCCCGTTGCCCAGGCGGCGTGCACCGGGTAACCGGGCGCGCAACCGCTGGTCGTCGCCGGGGTTTGGTGTCGTCAGCCACGCGCGGCGCGTTGCCGGCGTCGTGGAAATAGGTGAGCTGAGTCTCAGAGGGCTTTGACTCTGGATTCAAGCTGAGAGTTTGTGGCGCAGCAAACAAGACATTTGATCAAGCAAGAGAAAGCCCCCGACGTGACGCCAGGGGCTTTGTGTGACGTTAGACGTCGAATTCGCCCTTTTTTGCGCCGTCAATGAAGGCGTCCCACACTTCGGGGCGGACAGGTAGGCGGTGTCAGGAGAGCGGGGCACGTGCGCGATGGCGAACCCGCCCATCAGCCCGCAGTTCACCCCCACCGATAGGGGGACAACCTGGATCGTGATGTTCGGGTGATCCATCATCGTGAGCAGGTGCGTGAGTTGCTGGTACATGACGGCCTCTCCCCCGACGGGGCGATACAAGATTCCCTCATCCATCACGAATTGCACCATGGGAGGGTTGGGCCGGCCATAAATTGACTGGCGTCGGAGCCGAGCCTTCAGCGCCTCCTCTACTTTCTCCTCCGTCGCGCCCGGTTCCGCGCGTAGGACGGCGCGAGCATATTGCTCCGTCTGGAGTAGGCCGGGGACGAGCAGCGGTTCGACAGGACAATTCCCATTTCTGTTGCGACACGAGCCGCAATTCGGACGCGATCAGGGGCGGTAAACATGCAATCTCGTGAACTGTTAGAGCGGATGGCCGAAACCACACATGCCGGCCTGCTCATGCGACCCCTGCTCTGATGAGTGTGGCGTGGCATCCGATTGGGCCCGGAGCAGCGCATCCACCGACGCGCTGCATTGCCACGCCGCGTGCGGGCGGCCCGGTGACGACTTCCCCGCCGCACCGCACTATCCGGCGCAGGCCGGGCGATTCCTACCGCCAACGCCCAGCCTGCGCCCTTCCCCAACCAATCACGACCCTGTGGAGAAAACGCTTGTGACGACGACCAAGAGGTCCCGGGCTGGGAGATCATGGAAGGCGCCGGAGGCGGCTACATCGCCTTCCGCACCGCCCTGGTGCCGGATCACAGCGGACTCTCCAACGTCACGCTGCGGCGCCAACCTGGACGAACTATTCAGGCACCTGGAACGGGAAATACGCGGTCAGCAGCGGCGGTCTCCGGCAAGCCGATTGCCCGGTGCCGCATGAGGCATCCTGCATGGGCATCCCCGTCAGAGGCAGGGGTTGGTGTTGGTGTCGACGACCTTGTCCTTGAGGGAGTCGGGGATCGCCGAGACCACCCGTACGCCGGGCCAGTCGGTCCCGATGACGACCTGGATGATCGGCCCGTCGGGCACCTGGGTGGCCTTGGACTCGTACGGCTTGGGGTTGACCGGCTTGACCTTGCCCGCCACCGGGGTCCGCTTGTCCTTGGAGAGCCGGGCGGCCACCGCCTCCCCGTACGCGGGGCCGTCCTGGGTGTCGTTCCTGGCGTAGCGGATCGCGGTGGTGGCGGTCGTGGGGGCGTTGCCCACCTGCGTGACCACGAAGCCCTGGGCGGCCAGTTCGTCGGCCACCTTGACGGCCTTGCCCAGCTCGGCGGTGCCGTTGAGGACCTGGAGGCGCACCTGCGCGTTCTCGATCTTGGGCGCGGCGGACTTGCCGGGGGTGGGGCTGGTGGTGACCTCGACGTCGCTGCGTACATTCTCGAAGAAGTCGCCCGCGGCCGGCTGGCTGAACTGCACGCGGTTCTTGTCCGCCGGATAGGGCTCGGTGGGCACCGTGATGCCCTTGAGCTCCTTGGCCGTCAGCCCGCTGACGCTTCTGGCGATCTCCAGCATCCGGTCGAGGGTGAGCCCCTCGTCCACGGTGACGGCGGCGGTGGCGGCCTCCAGGAAGCCGTTCAGCTTGGCGGGGTTGGTCAGCAGGCCGCCGCCGGTGACCTTCTCCAGCACCTTGGTGAGGAAGACCTGCTGGCGCTGGATCCTGCTCAGGTCGCTGCCGTCGCCCAGCGCGTACCTGGTGCGTACGTAGCCCAGCGCCTGCTCCCCGCTGACCACGTGCTTGCCCGCGCCGAGCACCAGCTTGGACTTGGGGTCGTTGACGGGCTTGGGCAGGCAGATCTCGATGCCGCCGATGGCGTCGACGATGCCCTTGAAGCCGGTGAAGTCGACCTTCACGAAGTGGTTGATCTTGATGTTGGTGAGCGATTCGAGGGTCTTGATCGTGCAGTTGATGCCGCCGTCGTTGAAGGCGGAGTTGATCTGGCGCAGGCCGCCGGGGAGCACGCCGCCGGTCCGGCTCTGGCACTCGGGGATCATGACCATGGAGTCGCGGGGGAAGCTGATCATGGTTGCCTTGTCCCGGTTCGGGGAGATGTGCAGCATCATGATCGTGTCGGTACGCTCCCCCAGCCCCTGGGACTTCGCGCCGTACTTCTTGTTATCGCCGTCGCGGGAGTCGGAGCCGACGAGCAGGACGTTGAGCGCCCCGGTCTCCGGCGGGCGGCTCGCGCCGACGTTGATGGCCTCGCGGGGAATGCTGGCCTCGAGGCGCCGGTAATACGCGTACGCTCCGAGACAGGCCGCCACCAGCACGAACGTCAACGCCACGCTCACCCACCCCATGGGCGTCAACGGGTTCCGCCGCGGCCGGGGATCACCCTTCGACCGGCGTGGCGGCGGGGCGACCCGGCGGCCCAGAGCCGCGTCCTCCTGCTGCCCTCTCACGCGGTTCACCCCTTGCGCCATGATCGCGAAGCATAGTCACAAACAGGAACTCACGACATATCCGCTCTTTGCCACGCATGCGGACGGCCCCAGGCTAGTTCGCCGGTCGGTGCCGCGGGAGACTCTGGCTCCGCCGGTACTCCTTCGTCACCCCACGGCGACGGCCACACAGCGAGGGCTCCATCCGAAGAAGGCGAATCCGGGGCGTCACTACGCGCGGTGACGCCATGATGACGTTCATGCTCTTGACCGAGATGGCGCCTCCCCCCGGCGCCGAGGCGGTGGCCGGGCTGCGCGCCAGGGCCAGGACCGCCCGCCGCGGCGCCTTCGTCGCGCTCTCCTCCTCGATCTCCCTCCTTACCACCGCCCAGATGCTCGCCGACCGGGCGCCGACCAGGGAGCAGACGCTCCCGCTCGCCGTACTGTCCCTGGCGGTCTTCGTGGCGGCCCTCCCCACGCTGGCCATCACCCAGTACGTCTGGGGCCGGCGAGCCCGCCTGGCGCGGCGGCGCGAACACGAGCTCTACGCCGCCGCCCCCTCGGGCAGGGCACGCGCCCTGAGCAGGCTGGCCGTCGCCGCGGGCTGGGTGGTGACGCTGCTGCTCGGCTGGACGGCGCCGCGCCAGTTCCGCCAGGCCGCCCTGTACGCCTTCGCCGACGCCCTGAGCTGGGCCGTCGAGGCGCTGGCCGTGCTGAGTTGCGCGGCCGGCGTGTCATTCCTGCTCTGGTGGGCACGGGACGCGCTGGGGATGCTGGCGCGTGCCGGGCGATCGGGCGGATCTCCTGGCGATCCATGGGATCCCGGTCACGGCGCGCGCCCGCGAGGAGGCGCGGCGCTCTGGGCGGGCGCGGCCGTCGCGGTCGCCGCCCTGCTCGGGGCCCGCGCCCACCTGTGGGAGCCCGCCACCGGCGTCGTGTACGCGTTGCTCACGACAGCCCTCGTCTGCGGAGTAGTTACCGACGAGTAGCATAGGCACGGAACCCCATCCAGCAACGAGGAGCGAATCCGTGCCTTCCTCTCGTGACGTCGTGTTCGTCGACGGCGTACGCACGCCTTTCGGCAGGTCAGGGCCGAAAGGACTGTACGCGGAGACCCGCGCCGACGACCTGGTCGTCCGCGTCATCCGCGAGCTCGTCAGGCGCAACCCCGGCCTGCCGCCGGAGCGCGTGGACGAGGTCGCCATCGCCGCGACCACGCAGATCGGCGACCAGGGCCTGACCATCGGCCGTTCGGCGGCGGTGCTGGCCGGGCTGCCCAAGACCGTCCCTGGCTACGCGATCGACCGCATGTGCGCGGGCGCGATGACCGCGGTCACCTCGGTCGCGGGCGGCATCGCGTTCGGCGCGTACGACGTCGCCATCGCGGGCGGCGTCGAGCACATGGGCCGCCACCCGATGGGCGAGGGCGTCGACCCGAACCCGCGGTTCCTGTCCGAGAAGCTCGTCGACCCGAGCGCGCTGGTCATGGGCATGACGGCGGAGAACCTGCACGACCGTTACCCGACGATCACCAAGGACCGCGCGGACGCGTACGCGGTGTTGTCGCAGGAGAAGGCGGCCAAGGCCTACGCCGACGGCAAGATCCAGCTCGACCTGGTGCCGACCGCGATCAGGACGGCCGAGAAGGGCTGGGGCCTGGCGGTCGAGGACGAGGCGCCCCGGCCGGGCACCACGCTGGAGGGGCTGAGCGGGCTCAAGACGCCGTTCAGGCCGCACGGCCACGTCACGGCGGGCAACTCCTCGGGGATCAACGACGGCGCCACCGGCTGCGTGGTGGCCGCCCGGGAAGTCGCCGCCGAGCTGGGGCTGGACGCGAAGATGCGGCTGGTGTCCTACGCGTTCGCGGGTGTGGACCCGGAGGTCATGGGCGTGGGGCCGATCCCGTCCACTGAGCGGGCGTTGCGCCTGGCGGGTCTGGACATTTCGCAGATCGGGTTGTTCGAGATCAACGAGGCGTTCGCCGTACAGGTGCTGGCGTTTCTGGAGCACTTCGGGATCGCCGACGACGACGCCCGCGTGAACCCCTACGGCGGCGCGATCGCCTACGGCCACCCGCTCGCCTCCTCGGGCGTGCGGCTGATGACGCAGCTCGCGCGGCAGTTCGGCGAGCGTCCCGACGTGCGTTACGGCATCACCACGATGTGCGTCGGCATGGGCATGGGCGGCACTGTGATCTGGGAGAACCTGGCATGACGAACCTCGAGACCTGGCGGGCGCTGCTGAGCGAGCGCAACTCCGACGAAGTCGTCACCAAGGCGCTGGTGCGCGATGTCCAGCTGCCCGGCGGCGCGGGCACGATGGCGCTGATCACCCTGGACAACGGGTTCGACCACACCAAGCCGAACACGTTCGGCCCGCACGGCCTGTTCGCGCTCAACGGGGCGTTGTCGGAGATCGCCGCGCGCACCGACCTGGCCGCGGTCGGTGTGACGGGCAAACCGTTCATCTTCGCCGTCGGCGCCGACCTCAAGGGCGCCGCCGCCCTGACCACGCGCGCGGAGGCCTTGGCCATCGGGGCGCTGGGCCACTACGTGTTCCGCCGGTTGGGCGAGCTGCCGATTCCGTCGTTCGCGTTCGTGAACGGCGCGGCCATGGGCGGCGGGCTGGAGCTCGCGCTGCACTGCACGTATCGGACGATCTCCGCGGGCGTGCCAGCGGTGGCGCTGCCGGAGTGCTTCCTCGGCCTGGTGCCGGGCTGGGGCGGCACGCAGTTGCTGCCGCGCCTGATCGGCCCGGCGAACGCGATCAAGCTCGTCATCGAGAACCCGCTGTCGCAGAACCGCATGATCAAGGGCGCGCAGGCGTTCGAGCTGGGTGTGGCGGACGCGATGTTCGAGCCCGCCGACTTCCTGGAGGAGTCGCTGCGCTGGGCCGCCCGGGTGGTCAAGGGCGAGGTCGTCGTGGACCGGCCGGCCCACGACGGCTGGGAGAAGGCGGTCGGCGACGCCCGCTTCCTGGTGGACCTGAAGCTGCGCGGCGCGGCACCCGCCCCCTACCGGGCGCTCGACCTGATCGCCCGGGCCGAGACGGCCACCCGCGACGAGGGCTTCGCCGCCGAGGACGAGGCGCTGGCCGACCTGCTCATGGGCGACGAGCTGCGGGCCGGGCTCTACTCCTTCGACCTGGTGCAGCGCCGCGCCAAGCGGCCCGCGGGCGCGCCGGACCGGGCGCTGGCCCGCAAGGTCACCAAGGTCGGCATCGTGGGCGCGGGCCTGATGGCCTCGCAGCTGGCGCTGCTGTTCGCGCGCCGCCTCGAGGTGCCGGTCGTGCTGACCGACCTCGACCAGGCCAGGCTCGACAAGGGCATCGGGTACGTACACGACGAGGTCGGCAAGCTGCTCGCCAAGGGCCGCATCACCGCGGACCAGGCCAACCGCCTCAGCTCCCTCGTGACCGGCTCGCTGACCAAGGACGCCTTCGCCGGCGCCGACTTCGTGATCGAGGCCGTCTTCGAGGACCTGGCGGTCAAGAAGCAGGTGTTCGGCGAGGTGGAAGCCGTGGTCTCGGCCGACTGCGTGCTGGCCACGAACACCTCCTCGTTGTCCCTCACCGAGATGGGCGCCGGTCTGGAGCACCCCGAGCGGCTGGTCGGGTTCCACTTCTTCAACCCGGTCGCCGTCATGCCGCTACTGGAGATCATCAAGGGCGCGGCGACCGACGACGCCACGCTGGCCACGGCGTTCGCGGTCGGCAAGTCGCTGAAGAAGTCGTCCGTGCTGGTCAAGGACGCTCCGGCGTTCGTGGTCAACCGGCTGCTGACCTGCTTCATGGGCGAGGTCGTGGCGGCCGTGGACGAGGGCACGCCGCTGGAGGTCGCCGAGCACGCGCTCGACGGGCTCGGGTTGCCGATGACGCCGTTCGCGCTGCTGCAGCTCGTCGGCCCGGCCGTCGGCCTGCACGTGGCCGAGACGCTGCACGAGGCGTTCCCGGACCGGTTCGGCGTCTCGGAGAACCTGGCCAAGCTGGTCGCCGGCGGCAAGCCGGGCGTGTACCTCCCGGACTTCACGCTCGACCCGGAGGCGGTGGCCCTGTTCGCGGGCGGCTCCGCACCCTCCACCTCCGAGCAGGTACGCGACCGCGTCCTGACGGCGCTGGCCGAGGAGATCCGCATCATGCTGGACGAGGGCGTCGTCGCGGCGGCCCAGGACATCGACCTGTGCATGATCCTGGGTGCGGGCTGGCCGTTCCATCTGGGCGGGATCACCCCGTACCTGGACAGGACCGGCATCGCCCAGCCGCGCTTCCTCGCCCCCGGGATCGCCTCGCTGCCCGCGTGATTTTAAGGGGGCCCGTACGGCGGGCCTCCTTAACCCGCAATGGCCTCCGTCGTAGCGTTCGGTACTGTCCTACGAACGGAGAGTAACAATGATCAGAGCACTGGGCACGATCGCGCTCTGCGGAGCCTTCATGCTGGGTGCGTCGTCACCTGCGGTGGCCGACCGCCCCAAGGTGCAACTCAAGATCGTCGACGCGGCCAAGGGCGGGGAGACGTCCACGGCCTGGCTCCACTGCGCGCCCGTCGGGGGCACCCATCCCAACGCCGAGGAGGCCTGCCGCCTGCTGGAGGCGGTCGGCGGCAAGCCGGCCAGGCTCAACGTCACCCCCGACGCCTCGTGCACCCGGGAGGTCAAGCCGCACGCCGTGGTGGTCATCGGCCGCTGGTACGGCAAGGCGGTGCACTGGGCCAAGGTCTTCGGCAACGACTGCGAGATGAAGGCCGCGACCGGAGCGGTCCTGTCGCTCTGACCCGGCGCCGGGGGTGGGCCCGCGCCCACCCCCGTCAGCGACTCGCCATCATCCTGCTGTGCCAGTAGCCGAAGGCGCAGTAGACGACCACGCCGACGATCATCCAGATCACGAACCGCAACCACGTCTCCACCGGCAGGTTCACCATCAGGTAGAGGCAGGCCAGCACGGACACGATCGGCAGCACCGGCACGAGCGGCGCCCGGAACGCCCGGGGCAGCTCCGGCCTGGTGCGCCGGAGCACGATCACGCCGACCGAGACGACCACGAAGGCGAAGAGCGTGCCGATGTTCACCAGCTCGGCCAGCTCGCCGAACGACACGAACCCGGCCAGCGCCATCGTCACCAGCCCGATGACGATCGTGAGCCTGGCCGGCGTGCCGTAGCGGGGATGCACCTTCGCCAGCGCGCGGGGCAGCAGCCCGTCGCGGCACATCGCGAAGAGCACCCGCGTCTGGCCCAGCAGGAGCACGAGCACGACGGTGGTCAGCCCGGCGATCGCGCCCACGCTGATGATCGTGGCCAGCCAGGCGTAGCCGACCGCGGTGAACGCGTCCGACAGCGGCGCGGAGGTGCTCAGCTGGGTGTAGCGCTGCATGCCGACGACGACGAGGGAGACGGCGACGTACAGGAACGTGCAGATGGCCAGCGAGCCGAGGATGCCGCGCGGCACGTCGCGCTGCGGCTCGATGGTCTCCTCCGCGGCGGTGGCCACGATGTCGAAGCCGATGAACGCGAAGAACACGATCGCCGCGGCGGAGAAGACGCCGATCACGCCGAACGCGACCGGCGTGACTCCGAACAGGACCTGGATCAGCGGCGCCTTCAGCCCCTCCACGCGGGGCGTGGGGACCGCCTCGGGGATGAACGGCGTGTAGTTGGCGGCTTTGACGAAGAACAGCCCGGCCACGATGACCAGCAGCACCACCGTGATCTTGGTGGTCACCAGGATCAGGTTGACGCGCGATGACAACTTGATCCCGGCGATCAGGATGGCGGTGAGGAGGAGGACGATGAGGATGGCGGGGACGTTCACCACGGGGTCGTCGCCCGCGATGGAGCCGGGCAGGGGGAGGCCGATGGAGGCCAGCAGGGAGGCGAAGTAGCCCGACCAGCCGACGGACACCACGGCCGCGGCCAGCGCCAGCTCCAGCAGCAGGTCCCAGCCGATCACCCAGGCGGGAAACTCGCCCAGGGTGGCGAAGGAGAAGGTGTAGGCGGATCCGGCCACCGGGATCGTGGAGGCGAACTCGGCGTAGCACAGGGCCGCCAGGCCGCAGACGACGGCCGCGACGACGAACGAGATCGCCACCGCCGGACCCGCCACCTCCTTGGCGACCTGCCCCGTGAGCACGAAGATTCCGGTGCCGACGATGACGCCGATGCCGAAGACCGTGAGGTCGGTGGCGGTGAGGCGCTTTCGCAGCTGATGCTCGGGGGCTTCGGTGTCGCGGATGGACTGCTCGACGCTCTTCGTGCGAAAGATATCCACGCCCAGCGGTTCTTCCCCCACCCATAGTGATCATGCGGATTGCGCGCGCCCTACGGGGTAGCAGGCTGAAATCATGCTCAACGACCTGCTCGACACTCTGGCCAGGCAGGACCTCGCCGTGGTGCTGTCACTGCTGCTGGTCTTCCTGACGCTGGACGCCTCGGTCGGGGTCGGCCTGATCACTCCCGGCGACGGCCTGCTGCTGGTCGCGGGCGCCACCGCCGACAGCCTGCCCGAGGCGCTGGCGCTGATCGGCGCGGGCGTGCTGGCGTGCTTCGTCGGCGCCTCAGGCGGTCATTTCCTCGGGCGGCGCTATGGCACCCGGCTGCGGCACGGCAGGCTGGGGCGGCGCATCGGCGAGTCGCGGTGGGTACGGGCCGAGCGGTTGTTCGAGCGCAGCGGATGGGCGCTGGCGCTGGTGTATTTCCTGCCGGTGCTGCACGCGCTGACGCCGGCCGTGGCGGGCACGCTGGGCATGCCCTATCGCAAGTTCATGCCGTGGGCGGTGCTGGGCAGCGTCGCGTGGGTGAGCACGTACGTGGCCCTGGGTGCGGTCGCGGGGAGCGTGGCGCGGCGGCACGCCGGATGGCTGCTGCCGGTGGCGGCCGCGGCGGTGATCGTCGTGCTGGCGATCACCGCCGCGGTCCGCAGGGGGCTCAACGGCGGGCGGGCTCGGCGTGGGAGATCCGCTTCGCGACCGCCTCGGTGATCTGCCGGGCGAGATCCTGCCCGGTCAGGCCGAGCCGGCCCAGGATCGCGGCCCGCTTGGCGTGGCCGAGGAACTCCTGCGGGATCCCGTAGGTCCGTACGGGTACGTCGACGTCGGCGTCGCGCAGCAGGCGGGCCACGGCGTCGCCCACGGCGCCCACGCGGCCGCTGTCCTCCACGACGGCCACCAGCTTGTGCGCGCTCGCCGCCAGGACCAGCGCCTCATCCAGCGGCTTGACCCAGCGCGGGTCGACCACGGTGGCCGCGATGCCCTGGGCGTCGAGCAGCACGGCGGCGTCCATGCAGACGTGCGCCATCGGGCCCACGCCGACCAGCAACACGTCGGGCTCTCCATCGGCGGCGCGCAGCAGGTCCATCTCGCCCAGCTTGCCGACCGGCTCGATCGGCTCGGCGACCGGGCCCTTGGGGAAACGCAGCGCGGTCGGGCCGTCGGCGACCTCCACGGCCTCGCGCAGCAGCTCGGCGAGCCGGTCGCCGTCGCGCGGCACCGCGACCCTGAGCCCGGGCACCACCTGGAGGATCGACAGGTCCCACATGCCGTTGTGGCTGGCACCGTCGTCGCCCGTGACACCCGCCCGGTCGAGCACCACCGTCACGGGCAGTTTGTGCAGGGCGACGTCCATGAGGAGCTGGTCGAAGGCCCGGTTGAGGAACGTGGAGTAGAGGGCCACGACCGGGTGCATGCCGCCGAGGGCGAGCCCGGCGGCGCTGGTCAGCGCGTGCTGCTCGGCGATGCCGACGTCGTAGATGCGGTCGGGGTATTCGTCGGCGAACGCGTTGAGGCCCGTCGGGTGCAGCATGGCCGCGGTGATCGCGACCAGGTCGTCGCGCTCCTTGCCGAGCCTGACGAGCTCCTCGCTGAACACGTTGGTCCAGATACGCGGCTTGGGCTTCTCCGCGCCGGTGGCCCGGTCGAAGGCGCCCGGCGAGTGGAACTGGTCCTCGTCGTGGTTTTCCGCGGGCGTGTAGCCGCGGCCCTTCTGGGTGAGCGCGTGCACGATGACGGGGCCGCGGAAGTCGTGGGCCTGGCGCAGGGCTGCTTCCATGGCCTGCTCGTCGTGCCCGTCGATGGGGCCGACGTATTTCAGCCCGAGGTCCTCGAACATGATCTGCGGCGCCAGCACGTCCTTCACGCCCTTCTTGAAGCCGTGCAGCGCGTCGTAGAGGACCGGGACGTTTCCCAACTTGTCCTTGACGTATTCGAGCATGTCCTCATAGCGGCGGTTGACCCGCAACGAGGACAGGTGGGAGGCCAGGCCGCCGATCGTGGGCGAGTAGGAGCGGCCGTTGTCGTTGACCACGATCACGATCGGCAGGTCCTTGGCGGCGGCGATGTTGTTGAGCGCCTCCCAGGCCATGCCGCCGGTCAGGGCGCCGTCGCCGATCACCGCGACGACCGTGCGGTCGTGCTCGCCCCGCAGTTTGTACGCCTTCGCCAGGCCGTCGGCGTAGGACAGCGCGGTCGAGGCGTGCGAGTTTTCGACGAGGTCGTGCTCCGACTCGGCCTGGCTCGGGTAACCCGACAGGCCGCCCTCCTGCTTGAGCGCCTCGAACCCGGAAGCCCTGCCTGTCAGCAGTTTGTGCACGTAGGACTGGTGGCCGGTGTCCCAGACGACGGGGTCGTGCGGGGAGTCGAAGACGCGGTGGATGGCGATGGTCAGCTCCACCACGCCGAGGTTGGGGCCGAGATGGCCGCCGAATCTGGCGCATGAGTCGACGAGCAGGTCACGGATCTCCCCCGCGAGCCTCGGCAACTCCTCGACAGCGAGCCGTTTGACGTCGTGCGGTCCCTTTACCGAGCCCAGCAACCCGCTCACGGATCCGACTCCCCTCTGCTCTTGTTCGCCGATTCCCCAGATTCTAGTTCGCGGACGCCTCACTGACTCCATCGAGTCAAATCCACCCCCATATGTCCGATCTTGACCTAGTCTTTCGATACCTATGAACTCCGTCCCCATAAGCAAAATCGCGGCCCTTGTGGCAGCTCTGCTGGCTCTTGCCCTGGCAGCGGCTGGTTTGGTGTTCGTGCTGGCGGACGTGGCCACGACGTCGACGGAGCCCGTCAACGGGGCACAGCAGCTCGCCTCCCCGCCCTCCAAGGCCGCCGGGAACGGCAAGCGGGTGCCCGAGCTGGGCAAGGCGCTGGCCACGGCGAACCCGCTGTACCGGACCGGGCGGCTGGCCGACGTCAACTGCTCGCCCGGCGAGCTGCCCGCCGGGAGCATCACCGCGTACCGGCGGTTCCTGACCCGCGTGACCAACTGCCTGAACAAGGCGTGGGCCCTGCAGTTCCGCAAGGCGGGGATGACCTTCGCCAAGCCGCGGCTGCGCATCATCACCAGCAGGGTGCGGACGCCCTGCGGCCCGTGGAACGCCGGCGCCGACGGCGTGTACTGCTCCACCGACCGCACGATGTACCTGATGATCAGCAAGGATCAGCTGGGCAACCCGTTCCCGCTGGGCATCACCCGGCTGATCGCCCACGAGTACGGCCACCACGTCCAGCAGATCTCCGGCATCTGGGGCTACTACTGGGCCGCCAGGACGGGGGCGACCAAGGCCAGGCGGCTGCAGCTCTCGCGCAACTCCGAGTTGCAGGCCGAGTGCTTCTCCTCGGTGTTCATGAGCACGATGAAGGGCACGCCGCTGGTCACCGACGCCGACTGGGCGTACACCGTGGACTGGTTCAGGAAGAACGGAGCCAAGGGCTGGCCGCAGAACGACCACGGCAAGGGACCGACGCAGGCGGCCTGGATGACGCGCGGTTTCAACCGCGGCGGCCCCGGCGCGTGCAACACCTGGGCGGCCGTGCCCCGGAACACCCTCTAATCACCGCGAACTCATCTATGATCCGCGATCGTGCGCATTTCCCTCATAGCGCTGGCTATGGTCGCAGTTCTGCTCGTGCCGGAACCGGCCGCCGCCGCCATGCGGACCGCGCAGACCGGGCTGTCCGGGGCGATGAGCGGCGAGATGTCACCCCAGGAGTGCGAGATCCCCGCGATCCGGCACGGGAGCGTCGCCTCGCTCAAGTCCTTCCACCGCGCGATGGCCGGATGCGCCGACCGGTTCTGGGCCGCCAGGTTCGCGGCCGCCGGCCTGGTCTACAGCCCGCCCGAGGTCACGATCACGACAGGGAGCGACTCGGTCTGCGGGAAGATCACCGGTAACGGCGCCCAGTACTGCCCGGAGCAGCGCGCGATCGTCATCCGCATCATGAAGCAGGATCTGCGTGACCCGTTCAGGATGAACATCGCGCACTCCGTCGCCCACGAGTGGGGGCACCACGTGCAGCAGCTCATCGGCGTGCTGGACGCGCAGAACGCGCTCTTCTGGCCGGCCTCCGGGAGCGCGCGGGCCGTGCTGAGCCACCGGCTGGAGATGCAGGCCGAGTGCTTCGCCGGCGTCTTCTACAGCGCCACGCTGGAGTCGATCGACCCCGGCATCGAGTGGGAGGAGTGGATCGAGGCGATCCGCGCGGCGGACGAGAGCGAGATCCACGGCAAGCCGCGCAACCTGGCCTGGTGGCAGGACCGGGGGTACCGCGGCGGGGCCACGGGCTTCTGCAACACCTGGACGGCGAAGAAGTCGAAGGTCACTTAGGCGTTGGCTCTGGCCAGGACTTCCAGGGGGTCGGCGAGGACGTGCGCGAAGGCCAGCTCGGCCGCGCCCACCAGGGTGGCCGCGTCCCCCAGCGCCGACGTGCGCAGCCGCAGCCGCTCCCGCTGCGGCGCCATGGCGTGCAGGGCCAGCCGGGTACGCACGTGAGCCGCCGAGCCGAGGTAGATCTCCCTCAGCATCCCCCCGAAGATCACCATTTCCGGGTTGAAGACGTTCACCAGGTTCGCCACGCCGAGCCCGAGCCAGTCGCCCACCCTGATGAGCGCCTCCTGCGCCACGATGTCGCCCCGGTCGGCGGCCTCTACCACGGCCCGCACCGCATCTCGGCCGTGCTGCCCCGCGCGAAACCTGCCCGCCGACTCCAGCAGCGCCCGCTCCCCCACCTCCGCCTCCAGGCAGCCGTTCGAGCCGCACCCGCAGGCCCGGCCGCCCGGGTTGACGACCATGTGGCCGACCTCGCCCCCGTAGCCGTCGTGGCCGCCGAGCAGGTGGCCGCCCGCGATGATCCCGCCGCCGATGCCCACGTCGCCGTGCAGGTAGATGAGGTCCCTGACGGCGGCCCCGACGCCCCGGCTGTGCTCGGCGAGCGCGCCCAGGTTGGCGTCGTTGCCCACGCTGACCGGCAGGCCCAGGCCCAGCCTGCGGCCCAGCTCCTCGCCGAACGGCACCTCCTCGGCCATCAGGTTGGGCCCGAACCTGACCACGCCGTCGGCCTTGCGCACGCCCCCCGACACGGCCGCCGCGGCCCCGACGCACACGGTGTCGGCCCTGGTCTTGCGCCGCATCTGCCTGGCGAACCCGGACAACACCCCGGTCAGCTCGTCCAGCTCGAACTTGCCGCGGTCGCGTACCGACTCGCGGCGGTCGAGGATCACCCCGCCCAGCCCGACGCGGGCGACCGCGATCCGGTCGGGGCCGACGTCGAACGCGAACACGTACACCCGCGCCGACTCGGGCCGCACCACGAGCGAGGGCCGACCGGCCCGGCCCGTCTCGCGCGGCAACTCCTCCCGCACCAGCCCGGCGGCGGTGAGGTCGGAGGTCAGGGCCATGATCGTGCTGCGGTTGAGCCCCATCTTCGAGGTCAGCTCGGCACGCGAGATCGGCCCGCCCAGGTGGACATGACGCAACAGCGCACCGAGGTTGTGGCGCCTGATGTCCTCTTGGGAGGGGCCGGCACGCATGGTCTGTGGTTCCTTGAAGGGCTGTGAGTCGCTGATCACCTTAGACCAGCGGCTGCCGCCCGCTTGCGCGCCAGGGCGTCCACACCCGCGGCGAGCAGCAGGACAGACCCGGTGACCAGGTACTTCACGCTCGCGCCGTACCCCATCAGACCCATGCCGTTCTCGATCACGGCGACCACGGCGCCGCCGAGCACGGCGTCGAGCACCCTGCCCTTCCCGCCGAACAGGCTCGTGCCGCCGATCACCGCCGCGCCGACCGCGTACAGCAGGACGGAGCTGCCGCCCGTGTTCGGGTCGACGGAGCTGGCCCTGGACGCGGCCACGATCCCGCCGACCGCGGCCATCGAGGAGCAGATCACGAACGCGCTGATCCTGATCCGGTCCACCCCGATGCCCGCCCTGCGGGCGGCCTCCGCGTTCCCGCCGACCGCATAGATGTGCCGTCCGAACGCGGTACGTCGCAACACCAGCGTCCACACGACCAGCAGCACCAGGATGACGGGGACCACGATCGGCACCCCGGTGAGCGAGACGAGCGCCGGGTTGCGGCTGCGCTCCAGGTTGAGCACGTAGACCGCGACCCCGGCCAGCACCGCCAGCGCGCCGACGCGGGCGCCGATCAGCGACAGGGGGTCGGCCACCAGCCCGCGCTTGGAGCGGTTCCTGGCCCGCAGCAGCTGGACACCGGCGTAGATCGCCACGCAGACCGCGTAGAGCGCCCAGCCGAGCCAGGGCGGCAGGTTCCTGTTCGCGATCGCGACGATCATGCTGTCCCGGATGGAGATGTTCGTGCCCTCGTCGACCAGCACCAGGACCAGGCCCTGGAAGGCGAGGAACGCGGCCAGCGTGACCACGAACGACGGGATGCCGACCTTGGCGACCAGCGTGCCGAGCACCGTGCCGATGACCACGCCGGTGACGATGGCGGCCAGCATGCAGACGTACCAGGGCAGGCCCAGGTTGGTCAGCGTGACGGCGAGCACCGCCGCGCACACGCCGCTGGCGAAGCCGGCCGACAGGTCGATCTCGCCGAGCAGCAGCACGAACACCAGGCCCATCGCGATGAGCGTGATCGCGGCGCCCTGGGTGAAGAGGTTGGCGAAGTTGATCGAGGTGACGAAGGCGGGGCGCGCGACGGCGAAGACCGTGCAGAGCACGACCAGGCCGAGCACGGCGGGCAGCGCGCCCATGTCGCCGCCGCGGACCCGCTCGATGTAGGCGAGGAAGCTGTTCCCGATCGACGGGGACTGCGTCGCGGCGACGATGGCCTCGCCCGGGAGTTCCTTGACCTTGCTCATGGGGTGACCCCGTTCTTGAGGCCCAGTTCGCCGCTGCGGCCGGAGGTGATCAGTTCGACGACCTGCGCGTGCGTCACGTCGGCGGTCCTGACCTGGGCGGCCATCCTGCCGAGGTAGAGCGCCGCGATCCGGTCGGAGACGGCGAACACGTCGTTCATGTTGTGCGAGATGAGCACGACGGCCAGGCCCGTGTCGGCCAGCCGGCGCACCAGCTCCAGCACCTGCGCGGTCTGGGCCACGCCCAGGGCCGCGGTGGGCTCGTCGAGGATGACGACCTTGCTGTTCCACAGCACGGCCTTGGCGATGGCCACGGTCTGCCGCTGCCCTCCGGACAGGCTGGAGACCTGCTGCCTGATGGACTTCACCGTACGCACGGACAGGCTGCTGAGCGTCTGCTCGGCCAGCTCCTCCATGCTGTCCTCGTCCAGCAGGAGGCCGCTCTTGCGCTCCCGGCCGAGGAACATGTTCTGGACGATGTCGAGGTTGTCGCACAGGGCCAGGTCCTGGTACACGATCTCGATCCCGAGTTCGCCCGCGTCGCGGGGGCTGTGCACCGTGACCTGCCGGCCGTCGAAGAGGATCTCGCCCGCGTCGATCGGGTAGATGCCGCCGACGCACTTGACCAGCGTCGACTTGCCCGCACCGTTGTCGCCGACGAGCGCTGTGACCTCGCCGGGGTAGGCGGCGAACTCGACGTCGTGCAGGACCTTCACCGGACCGAAGCTCTTGTCGATCCCGCGCACTTCAAGGAGGGGGGTCATGGGGCTCCCTAAAGGGGGTACGACCGGCAGCCGCACCCCCTTGTTCTTATTGAATTCCTGCCTCGGTGCACTTCTCGGCGAAGTCACCCGTGCACAGTTCCTCCTTGGTCACGTAACCGTCGGCCACCACGTCCTTGACGTTGTCAAGGTAGATGGCCTGCGGCTCCAGGAGCTCGGAGGGCACGTCCTGGTTCGTCTCCGGGTCCTTGACGCTGCCGCTCGCCGTCGGCTTCTCGCCCTTGGCCAGCGCCACCGCGAGCTTGGCAGCGGCGTCGGCCTCCTTCTTGACCGCCTTGTAGACGGTCATGCACTGGTCACCCGAGAGGATGTTCTGCAGGCCCTGGACGGTGGCGTCCTGGCCGGTGACCGGCACCTTGCCGTTGAGGTTGTTCTTCTTCAGCACGGTGATGGCGGCGTTGCCGAGGCCGTCGTTGGCGGCCAGCACGCCGGCGATCTTCGGCTGCTGGGTCAGCATCTGCTCGAAGATCGTGCCGGCCTGGGTGTTGTCCCAGTCGGGCACGGCCTGGTCGGGGCCCTTGACGTACTCACCGGCGTCGAACTTGGGCTTGAGCACCCCGTCGTACCCGCTCTTGAACAGCGTGGCGTTGTTGTCCGTCGGCGAGCCGTTCAGGTAGGCCACGATGGGCTTGTCGGCCTTCTTGTCGGTCAGGCACTTGCTCAGGCCCTCGCCCTGCAGGGTGCCGACCTTGGTGTTGTCGAAGCTGACGTAGTACGCGGCGCCGCCGCCGAGCGTCAGCCGGTCGTAGTCGATGGTGGCCACGCCCTGCGACTTGGCCTTGTCGATGACCGTCTTGCCGGTGCCGCTGTCCAGGTTCACGATCATCAGAACGGTGGCGCCGTTAGTGATCATCTGGTCGGCGATGGTCTGGAACGCCGTCTTGTCGTTCTGGGCGTTCTGGATGTCGTACTGGACGCCGGCGGCCTTGAACGCCTCTTCCAGGTACTTGCGGTCCGCCGTCTCCCACCGGGCCGAGGACTTGCTGTCCGGCAGGATGACGCCGACTTTTCCGGCCTTGGCCGCTGAGGCGGTGGCCGACGAGGTCGACGTGGTCTGACCGCTGTTGCCCCCGCAGGCGGTGAGACCGAGGGCGAGCGCGGCTGCCGTGGCGGTCAGGCTGAGGATCCCCTTGCGCATAGTGCAGGGTCCTTTCTTCCGGAGGGGCCCGGATGAATGTTGTTTGCGGCAACGTATTCCGGGACGGCCTGCTTTGGAAGACCCTGTCGGCCGGGAGTTTGTTGTATCCGGTAACAATCCAGAAACGTCACCTCAACCTGCCCGCTACCTCAGCCCATGATCACGTTCTGCACGACGAGAGCCACGGCGGAGGCGGCGGCCACGACGGGGACGGCCACCCGCACCTTGCCGCCATCGAGATAGCGCCGCACCGGCCCCGACACCAGGAAGCCCAGCACCATGGGCACGATCAGCACCGCCCCGGTCACCAGCGCCTGCGCCGGCAACTCGTCCACGACCGCCAGGACGACCAGCGACTGAGCGGCGCTCAGGAAGAAGAACATCGCCAGCGTCGCCCTGATCTGAGGTCCCTTGGCGTTCTGGTACACGAGCCCGATGGGCGGCCCGCCGATACCCGTGGCGGTCCCGGTGATCCCGGACACGAACCCGGCGGCGGCGAGCGTCGCCCCGTTGCGCGGCACGCTCAGCGCCCTCGCGGTCAGCCCCACGGCGATCAGCACCATGACGGCCACGAAGACGCCTCGCGTGTATATGGAAACGTAGACAACGACGACTGCGCCAACGGCGCTTCCGGGCAGCCTGCCCAGCACCGCGAAGCCGAGCCCGCGCCAGTCCACCCGGCGCCACTCCATGGCCAGCGCGAACAGCGGCAGCGTCATGTTGACGACCTGGATAGCACCCGGCATGAGGTCGGGGGCCAGCATGGTGAGCACGGGTGCCGCCACCAGCCCCAGGCCGAAACCCACACCACCCTGGACGATCGCGCCGACGAACACCGCTAAACCGCCGACAATCAGCGCTAATGCCGTATTAGTCATGCATGAGAGTCAACCATCTTTACTCTCCGTTGCCATTGTTACTTCGAGAGTAACGGCGTTGGTGTAGTGTGCTGCACGACGCGGACATAGCCTGGTGAGTATGAAGATGAAGCATAATGCCGCGACGACGATACGCGTCAGCGTCAAGACCAGGGACCGTCTAGCCGAAATCGCCCGCAAGGAGGGCCGAGCCATGACCGAGGTGCTAAACGACGCCATCGCAGACTACGAACACAAGCAGTTCTGGCAGACGCTCAACGACCAGATCGAAGAGACCCAGCGAGAGGACCCGGAGAGCTGGGCCGACTATCTGGCCGAACGCGAGCTCGTCCTGGGCCGTCGACCGCGCTCCCGCCGCGTAGCACCCGAGTGGGAGGGCCTGATCACATTCCCCGAGGAGAAGGATGAAGCTAACACAAGGTGAGATCTGGTTCACCCGGTTCGGCGACCCGACCGGTCGCGAACAGGGTTACGACCGTCCCGCCCTGATCGTCAGCAACGACTTCCTCAACCAGTCGAGGCTGGGGCTCGTTCTGGCCGCGCCGCTGACCACCCGGGAGCGCGGGTATCTCACTCATATCCGCATCGGCCGTAACGGCACGGGGCTGGCCAAGACGAGCTGGGCGATGATCGAGCAGATCCGCGCGATCTCACCGGACAGGTTCGACTTCTTCGTCGGCAACGCACCCGACGAGGTGGTCACTGAAGCGGTCACCGCACTCAAGCGGATGATATGAATTTGCCGCCCGGCGAAATAGCGCTTCGCCGGGTGGCACTCTCATCGTGCCACAGTCCTCGCACCGCGCACTCCTCGTTAAGCTGCCGACCGTGCACTCCGTCCTGCACTACGAGGAGCCGCAGCCGACCGTCTGCGGGAGTTGAGCGTTCGCCGGCGCCGGGCACCCACCAGCCCTGCAGGGCGACGTCGGGATGTGAGGAGCCGCCCGGCGGGGGTGTCCCGCCGGACGGCTCTTCGTGTGTCGGGTGGTTCCCCCGATACGGGTGCGTGAGGATCGCACCCAACCCCCGGCCCCCGCGTGGCTCATGACCGCGCGCGGGCCCGGGAAGTCACTTCGCGAGCAACGAGCGCAGAACGTACTGCATGATGCCGCCGTGCCGGTAGTAGTCGGCCTCTCCCGGCGTGTCGATGCGGACCACCGCGTCGAACTCCACATCGCCCGCCTTCACGTGCACCGTGCGCGGGATGCCGCCCTTGTTGAGCTCCTCGACGCCCGAGATGTCGAACGTCTCCTCGCCCGTCAGCCCGAGGGACTCCGCAGCGGCGCCCTCGGGGTACTGCAGCGGGAGCACGCCCATGCCGATCAGGTTGGAGCGGTGGATGCGCTCGTACGACTCCGCGATGACCGCGCGTACGCCCAGCAGCGCGGTGCCCTTGGCCGCCCAGTCGCGCGAGGAGCCCGAGCCGTATTCCTTGCCCGCCAGCACCACCAGCGGCGTCCCGGCCGCGGCGTAGTTGACCGAGGCGTCGTAGATGAACGACACGGGGCCGTCGCCCTGGGTGAAGTCGCGGGTGTAGCCGCCCTCGGTGCCCGGCGCGATCTGGTTGCGCAGGCGGATGTTGGCGAACGTGCCCCTGATCATCACCTCGTGGTTGCCGCGCCGCGAGCCGTAGGAGTTGAAGTCCTTGACCTCGACCCCGTTGGCCCGCAGGTATTGCGCGGCCGGGGTGCCGGCCTTGATGGAGCCGGCCGGTGAGATGTGGTCGGTGGTGACCGAGTCGGCGACCTTGACGAGCACGCGGGCGCCGGAAATGTCGGACACGGGCTCGGGCTGGGACGGCATGCCCTCGAAGTACGGGGCCTTACGCACGTACGTCGAGGCCGGGTCCCACTCGAAGGTGTCACCGGTGGGGATCGGCAGCGAGGTCCAGTGGTCGTCGCCCTTGAACACGTCGGCGTAGTCGCGCTCGAACATGTCACGCCCGATCGACGAGTTGACCACCGCCGAGATCTCCTCCGGCGACGGCCAGATGTCCTTCAGGTACACCGGCTCGCCGTCGTCGCCCACGCCGAGGGGCTCGGTGTCGAGGTCGAGGTCCATGGTCCCGGCCAGCGCGTACGCGACCACGAGCGGCGGCGAGGCCAGGTAGTTCATCTTGACGTCGGGGTTGATGCGGCCCTCGAAGTTGCGGTTGCCGGACAACACGGCGGTGACCGCGAGGTCGTTGGCCTGGATGGCGTCGGAGATCTCCGGGAGGAGCGGCCCTGAGTTGCCGATGCAGGTGGTGCAGCCGTAGCCGACGAGGTTGAACCCGATCTTGTCGAGGTACGGCTGCAGCCCCGAGCGCTCGAAGTAGCCCGTGACCACCTGCGAGCCGGGGGCCAGCGAGGTCTTGACCCACGGCTTGCGGGTCAGGCCCTTGTCGACGGCGTTGCGGGCCAGCAGCGCCGCGCCGAGCATGACGTACGGGTTGGAGGTGTTGGTGCACGAGGTGATCGCGGCGATGGAGACGATGCCGTGGTCGATCTCGAACGACGTGCCGTCGGCCAGCGTGACCGGCACCGGCTGGTGCGGCCGGCCGCCGTTGGCGCGGGCGTTGGAGGCGGGCGCGTCGGAGGCGGGGAACGACTCGTCGCCCTCCTCGTCGAGGTCACTGTCGACGTAGTTCTGCACGTCGTGGCGCCAGGTGGACTTGGCGGCCGACAACACGATGCGGTCCTGCGGGCGCTTGGGCCCGGCGATCGACGGGACGACGGTGGCCAGGTCGAGCTCGATGTACTCGGAGAACACCGGCTCGGGCGCGGCCGGGTCGAGCCAGAGGCCCTGGGTCTTGGCGTACGCCTCGACGAGCGCGATCTGCTCCTCGCTGCGCCCGGTCAGCCGCAGGTAGTCGACCGTCTGGCCGTCGATCGGGAAGATCGCGCAGGTGGAGCCGAACTCGGGGCTCATGTTGCCGATCGTGGCCCGGTCGGCCAGCGGCACGGACGAGACGCCCTCGCCGTAGAACTCCACGAACTTGCCCACCACGCCGTGCTTGCGCAGGATCTCGGTGATCGTCAGGACCAGGTCGGTGGCGGTGGCCCCGGCGGGCAGCTGGCCGCTGAGCTTGAAGCCGACCACGCGCGGGATCAGCATGGAGATCGGCTGGCCGAGCATCGCGGCCTCGGCCTCGATGCCGCCGACGCCCCAGCCGAGCACGCCGATGCCGTTCTCCATGGTGGTGTGGCTGTCGGTGCCGACGCAGGTGTCGGGGTACGCCTTGCCGTCGCGAATCATGACGACGCGGGCCAGGTGCTCGATGTTGACCTGGTGCACGATGCCGGTGCCCGGCGGGACGACCTTGAACTCGTCGAAGGCCGTCTGCCCCCAGCGCAGGAACTGGTAGCGCTCGCGGTTGCGCTCGTATTCGCGCTCGACGTTGCGCTGGAACGAGTCCGGGTGGCCGAAGTAGTCGACGATGACCGAGTGGTCGATGACCATCTCGGCCGGCGCGAGCGGGTTGATGCGGGCCGCGTCGCCGCCGAGGTCGCGGACGGCCTCGCGCATGGTGGCCAGGTCGACCACGCACGGGACGCCGGTGAAGTCCTGCATGATGACGCGCGCGGGCGTGAACTGGATCTCCACGCTCGGCGCCGCGTTCGGGTCCCAGCCGCCCAGCGCCCGGATGTGGTCGGCGGTGATGTTGGCGCCGTCCTCGGTGCGGAGAAGGTTTTCCAGCAGGATCTTCAGGCTGTACGGGAGGCGTGCGACGCCCTCGACGGCATCCAGCCGGAAAATCTCGTATGACGCGTCGCCGACGCGTAGCGTGTCACGGCTGCCGAAGCTGTTCGCGGACACGGTGATTCGCCTCCTCCATCAGACAATGGTCTGTCCAAATCCTGCCGCACTCCCAGAACACTGCGTACGTTAGGTGACCCTAACCCGCAGGCGGCGGCGGATGTCTCGACGTCAAGATATCTCTCAAAGTATCTCGACATCAAGTTAAACCGGCGCCAGCCGCCAGAACAGCAGGCCGACGATGGCGATGGACAACACGGGCGCGAGGATCTTCTGCTCGAACGTCTTGCCCGTCTTGATGCCGATCTTCCACGGCAGCACCCATCTGACCGACAGCGGCCAGAGCACGGGACAACCTCTCTCCGTCATGCAGTCGCCCACGACGTGGATCAGGCAGCCGATCCCCACCGCCAGCCCCAGCCAGGCGTAGCCGACCGCCAGAGACATGAAGACGGCGTACAGACCCGCGGTCAGGCCAATGTTGATCAGAGCGGAGCCCATCTTGTTGCCCGGGATTCCGACGCCGACGGCCCGCAGGGCGAGCCCGATGAGCAGCACGACCATGATGTCGCGCCCGATCGGATAGGTGTTGGCCAGCCAGTGCGCCCCGAACCCGAGCGCCACCGCGAACACCAGCGAGTGCGTCGCCCCGCGATGCCCGCCGCTGAGCCAGGCCACGGCCTTGCTGAGCAGCCACGTGACCGGCCCGAACGTCTGCGCGATCGTCGCGCTCGGATGGTCGAGGTCGGGCAACATCGCGGCGCCCGCGCAGATGATCGCCCCGGCGATGAGCTCGGCGGGATTGAGCGCGCCGGCCATGATGCCGGTGTCGACGAACCGGGAGGACTCGTTCACCAGCGGCAGTGCGGCGAGGGCCGGAGCCAGCCCCAGCCAGGCGATGGCCCCGGTCATCGCATGCGTGTGCCCCATCATGATCGGGACTGTACGGCAAAGAAGCCCTTTACGCCGTGCGGCATGCCGTACGTCCCACATGACCGCAAACGCAGACGAGGTCGTCTCCGCGGCGACAGCACCCCCCAGCCCTGCCGACGCGGAACGACCTCGTCTGCTGTGAATAACGGCCCGCCTCCCAATCGTGTTCCCCGATTCCGCAACTTTTTCGTGATGTGCCTCACTCAACCGCCAACCTTGCGAACGACATACTATCGATATATCGTTGACACATCGAGAACAGATCACGATATAGGGGGAAAAATGACTTCCGCACAAGCAGCAGGCGGGCCCTGGCCCGGCGCACACGAGTACAAGAGGGCGGCCCGCGAGGCATTCAAGGCCGTGTCGGACGCCTTCGAGCAGATGGGCATCCATCACCATCATCACCGGGGCGGCCCGCACGAGCACCGGGAGCGCGGCAGGAGAGGCGGGCCCGGCGGCCCGTTCCCGTTCGACTTCGGGCGCGGCCCGTGGGGCGGCGGCCCGGGCGCGCCGTGGGGCGGCGGGCACCGCGGCTGGGGCGGCAGGACTCGCAAGGCCAAGCGGGGCGACGTACGCGCCGCGATCCTGGCCCTGCTCGCCGAGGAGCCGCGCAACGGCTACCAGATCATCCAGGAGATCGCCGAGCGCAGCGAGGGTGGCTGGAAGCCCAGCCCCGGCGCCGTCTACCCGGCGTTGCAGCAGCTCACCGACGAGGGGCTGGTGATCTCCGTGGAGAACGAGGGACGTAAGACCTTCACGCTCACCGAAGAAGGGCGCAACTACATCGAGGCCCACGCGGACGAGGTTCAGGCCCCGTGGGACGAGATGCGGCCGGACATCGACGACAACACTGCTGATCTCTGGCATATCGCCCGACAGTCAGCTTTTGCCATGATGCAGGTTCTACAGACCGGAAACGACGCACAAATCCGCGAAGCGCGTAAGACTCTGGTAGAGACCCGGCGCAAGCTCTACCAGATCCTGGCCGACGGCGAACCGGGCGAGGAGTGACGTGACCGGCGCCGCACCGGATGACCGGTTCGGGGAGAGCGAGGAACCAGGGATGGACCACAACGATCTCCGCATCGGCGACGCCGAGCGCGAGCAGACGATGGCCGCCCTGCGCGAGCACTTCGCGCAGGGCCGCCTGACCCACGAGGAGCTCGACGAGCGGCTCGACCGGGCGCTGGCCTCGAAGACGGCTCGCGACCTCGCCCAGATCACGGCCGACCTGCCGGGGCAGCGACCAGCCTACCGTGAGCCGATCCCCCAGCACGACGGGCACGACTGGCGGGAGGCGATGCACGCGCAGCGGCAGCAGATGCAGGCCATGCGGCACGCGCAGCGGCACATGCACCGCCCCGGACACCCCGGGCATCCGTGGCGGGGGCGCCGGGGGCCGGGGGCGTTTCTGCCCGTGTTGTTCGTGTTCATGATGCTCGGGCTGATCTTCGGCGGGTTCGGCGTCTTCAAGGTGTTGTTCGTGGTGTGGCTGGGGGCCATGATCTTCGGACTGATCCACCGGCGTTTCCACCACCGCGGCTGACGACCCGTCCAGATCGTTTTGGGCCTTGACCCTGCCAGGGGCTCAATTCATGATCTGGGCGGGTCTTCAGAGCGAAGGGGAAAGCCGCATGACCGAGCAGGGCACTCCGGTCCGCCTCACGAACCCGTTCGCCGCCGTCCGCGACGTCGACGGCCACGTCCTGGACGTGCCGGAGTACCAAGCCGGTTTCGACCGCGACCATGCGTTATGCGCGGAGCCGATGTGGAAGCTGGAGCGTGCCCAGGACTTCTACGAGCCGGACGTGGCGAGCTGGCGGGCCATGATGGACGGCGACTGGGCGGGCTCGCTGGAGCTGGCCGACCGCATGGCGGCGCCGGTGGCCGAGTTCTTCCGCCACCGCGTGCCGGTCAGGCGGGTGCGGGTGGTGGAGTTCCCGATCACCGCGTACCTGCAGTGGGAGATGCACGTGCTGGCGCTGCGCGCCCAGGCGGGCTCCCCGTGCCGGGTGCTCCCGGCCGCGCGGGTCGCGGACCTCGACCCCGCGCCGGAGCTGGTGATCTTCTCTCCCTCCTTGATGTACGAGGTCCTGTACGACCGGTACGGCGGCGGCCGGGGCGGCCGGCGGATCAGCGATCCCGAGGTCGTGTCTCCCTGCCTGCGTCTGGTCCAGGAGCTGTTCGCCGAGGGGGAGGACGTGCTCGACTTCCACGAGCGGGAGATCCTGCCGCTGCCGCCGCCGGTCGTGACGGACGAGATGCGGGCCGCGTTGCCCGCCTACGCGCACCGTACCGAGGAGTTCAGGGTCTGACCTCGTTGACGCAGCGCAGGACGGGGAAGCTCGTCAGGGCCCGGGTGTCCAGCTCCCGCGCGGTGGTGACGTGGAAGACGGCGCTCTCGCCCGGCAGCAGCGTGACGAGCTGGTCGTCCACGGACGCGTCCGGGTCGAGCCGGTCGGGGAAGATCGCCAGCTCGCGCAGCACGCCGAGCGCGGTCACGATCACCCGGTAGCCGCCCGACGAGCGCTCGACGTGCGCGTCGTAGGCCGCCGGCGGGAACGCCATCGCGGTGTCCTCGGCGTAGCAGACCAGCGTGCGGGAGTGGTCCAGGCGGGCGGTGAGCAGCTCGCGGGCGGGGTCGTCCGGGATGGCGACGGACTGCGGCAGGGCCACCCTGACCACCGACCTCGGCGCCGCGTGCACCGCGACGACCTCTTTGGCCAGCGGCTCGCCGGTGAGGCTGTGCCGGATCAGGTGCAACTCGCCGGACCACGGCTCGGCGATGCCGTTCACCACGGCCAGTTCGCCGTCCTGGACGGTGAGCAGCCGGTCGGCGTAGGCGCGGCGCAGCGCGTACCAGAGCGGCTTGCGCCGCGCGTCGCCGTCGACCGCCGACCAGGACGTGACGGGCCAGCAGTCGTTGAGCTGCCAGACGATCGTCCCCATGCAGTACGGCATGAGCGACCGGAACCGCTCGACCCCGAACGCCATCGCCCGCGCCTGGTTGAGCTGCGTGTAGTAGTGCCAGTCGTCGAACGTCTCCGGCTGCGGCAGATGCGCGCCGAGCCCGCGCAGCAGCTTGGCCCGGCCGTCGATGGCCTTCTGGTGCGAGGAGTCCGGCGTCAGCGGCTCGTCGGAGGAGGCCCGGCGCAGGGTGGCGTAGGCCGGTGGGCCCTGGAAGCCGAACTCGGCCACGAACCGCGGCCGGTAGGCGGCGTAGCGGGTGTAGTCCTCGCGGTTCCAGACGTCCCAGATGTGGATGGTGCCGCTGGCCGGGTCGTTCGGCGGTGCGTCCGGCGTGCCCGAGTAGGGGCTGCCGGGCCAGTACGGGCGGGCGGGGTCGAGCTCGGCCACGATCGACGGGAGCAGGTCGTGGTAGAAGCCCGCGCCCCAGCTGCGGTGTTCGAGCTCGTCCTGCCAGCCCCAGTCGGCGTGGCCCTCCAGGTTCTCGTTGTTGCCGCACCACAACACCAGGCTCGGGTGCGGGGCCAGCCTGGAGACGTGCTCCCTGGCCTCGGCCTCGACCTCCGAGCGGAACGGCTCCTCCTCCGGGTAGGCGGCGCAGGCGAACGGGAAGTCCTGCCACACCAGCAGGCCCAGCTCGTCGGCCAGGTCGTAGAAGTCGTCGCTCTCGTACCGGCCGCCGCCCCAGACCCGCAGCAGGTTGACCCCGGCGGCCGTGGCCTGCCCGAACCGCTCGGCCAGGCGGTCCCTGGTGATCCGGGTGGGGAAGCAGTCGTCGGGGATCCAGTTGACGCCTTTGACGAAGACCGGGACGCCGTTCACCTTGAGGCCGAACGCCTCGCGGTCCAGCTCGACCGATCTGAATCCGATCTTGCCGTGCCATTCGTCGTCGCCGAGGCGGACAGCCAGGTCGTAAAGGGGCTGGTCACCGTACCCCCGAGGCCACCACAGCTCCGGGTCCGGCACCCGCAGCGGGATGACGGTCGCGCGGCCGTCCAGGCGTGCTTCGACCGTGACTCCCGCGATCTCGGCGGTCAGGGCGAGCGGCTCCTCGGTGCTCCGCTCGACGCGTACGTGCACGTCCACGGTGCCGTCGGCGTGCGCGAGCGGGCGCACCTCGGCCAGGCGGGCGCGGCTCCAGCTCTCCAGCCCGATCGGGCGCCAGATTCCGGCCGTGACCAGCGCGGGCCCCCAGTCCCAGCCGAAATTGCAGGCCATCTTGCGGATGAACGGGTAGGGCTCGTCGTAGGCGCCCGGCCGCTCCCCCAGCGCCGCCCGCCGCTCCTCCGCGTAGGCGTAGGCCGAGCCGAAGTGCACCGTCAGCTCGTTGTCGCCGTCGCGCAGCAGGTGGCGGACCGGGAAGCGGTACGAGCGGTGCTGGTTGGCGGTGCTCGCGAGGCGGATCCCGTTGAGGGTGAGCGTGGCGACCGTGTCCAGCCCTTCGCACACCAGGTCCGTGCGCTCGTGCTCGTCAGGTGACCAGGTGAAAGTGGTGCGGTAGGTCCATTCCGTGCGGCCGATCCAGGCCAGCCGGTCCTCGTTGTCGTCCAGGTAGGGGTCGTCGATGAGCCCGGCGGCGAGCAGATCGGTGTGCACGCAGCCGGGCACGGTCGCGGGTGTAGCTGCGAGGTCGTGCGAGGTGAGGGTCCAGCCGTCGTGCAGCGGACGGTACGAACTCAAGTAGGTCTCCTATGAGCAGGTGCTGAGGTGGGCGCAGGCGACGAAGTGACCGGGTTCGGCCTCCAGCAGGCCGCCGGAGCCCCCGCGCCGGTGGTAGCGGCAGGTGTCCACGGGCGTGGCGTCGTCCCAGGCCTCGTGCAGGCGCGGCACGGCCGACAACAGCTCACGCGTGTAGGGGTGCAGCGGGTCGCCGAAGACCCGGTCCGTCAGCCCCATCTCCACCACGCTCCCCCTGCGCAGCACCACCGTACGCTCGGCCAGGTAGTTGCCCAGGGAAAGATCGTGCGTGATGTAGAGCACACCGAGGCCCCTGGACTTCAGTTCGGCCAGCAGGTTGAGCACGTCGATGCGGGTGGAGGCGTCCAGCATGCTGGTGATCTCGTCGGCCACCAGCAGCTTGATGTCCAGCAGCAGCGCGCGGGCGATGAGCAGCCGCTGCAGCTGGCCGCCGCTGAGCTGGTGCGGGTATTTGCCGAGCACCTGGTCGGGGTTGAGCCGCACGTCGCGCAGCGATGCGGCGACCCGCTCCGCCCACTCTGGCTCCGGGACGGCCGGGTAGTAGGCGTCCTTGATCATCGCGAACACCCGGTCGGCCTTGAACACCGGGTTGAAGGAGCTGAAGGGGTCCTGGAAGATGCCCTGGATGTGGCGGTAGTACTCCCTGCCCGCCTGCACCGGGCGGTCGTTGAAGGTGATCGAGCCGCTGGTGACCGGGTTCAGGCCGAGGATCATCCGGCCGATCGTGCTCTTGCCGCTGCCGCTCTCGCCGATCAGGGAGACGACCTCGCCGGGCACGACCTCGAAGCTGACGTTCTGGACGGCGGTGACGCTCTTGCCGCCGAAGGCGCCGATCCTGAACTCCTTGGTGACGTCGTCGAGTTTGAGCATCATGCCTTCCAGCAGGCGACGTGGTGGCCGGGGGCGAGCTCGGTCACCGGCGGGTCCTCGGCGCACTCGTCCCCCGCGATCGGGCAGCGGTCGCGGAAGCGGCAGCCGGTGGGCGGGTTCAGCAGGGAGGGCGGGCTGCCGGCGATGCCCTCCAGGCGCCGGTCGGCATAGCGCACGCCGACCTCCGGCAGGGAGTCCAGCAACAGCCTGGTGTACGGATGCCGGGGCGCCTTGACGATCACGTCGGCGGGCGCCTTCTCGGCGAGCTTGCCCGCGTACATGACCATGATCGTGTCGGCGATGTGGTGGGTGAGCGCGAGGTCGTGGGTGACGAAGATCATGCTCTTGACGTAGCCGCTGTCGCGGAAGCCGAGCAGGGCGCGGGCCACGGACTTCTGGGTGGAGACGTCGAGCGCCGAGGTGACCTCGTCGGCGATCAGCAGGGACGGGTCGAGCAGGGTGGAGATGACCATCACCATGCGCTGCTTCATGCCGCCGGACAACTCGATCGGGTAGCGGTCGAGCACCTCGCGGGGCAGGCCGACCTGGTCCATCCGGCGCTCCAGCTCGGCGGTGTCCACGGTCACGCCCCTGGATTTGAGGAGTTCGGTGACCATCCGGCGGAGCTTGCGGGTCGGGTTGAGCGCGCTCATGGCGTACTGCGGGATGAGGGAGACCTTGCGGAAGCGGTAGTCGTTCATGCGGCGGTCGTCGTCGATGGGCAGCTCCTCGCCGTCGAGCACGACCGTGCCGCCGACGTGGCGCATGCGGCCGTCCATGCGGATGAGGCTCTTGCCCAGCGTGCTCTTGCCGCAGCCGGACTCGCCGACCAGGCCGAGGATCTCGCCGTCGGTCAGCTCGAAGGACATGCCGTCGAGCGCGCGCACCTCGCCCTTGAGCGTCCTGTAGTACACCCTCAGCTCGCTGACCTGCAGACTCATGTCTCCCTCAGTTTCGGGTTGAAGACCTCGTCGAGCCCGACGTTGGCCACGTACAGGGCGCCCACGATGGCGGTGATGGCCGCCCCTGGAGGCACGAACCACCACCACAGGCCGAGCTGGAGGGCACTCCACTGGTTGGCGTTCTGCAACATCAGGCCGAGCGAGACGCCCTCGGTGGGGCCGAGGCCGATGAAGTCCAGCGAGGACGCGATGAGGATCGAGCCGCCGAACAGCAGGATGAAGGTCATGAACAGGTAGGAGCTCATGTTCGGCGCGATCTCCCTGGTGATGATCCTCCAGGTGCCCGCGCCGCTCATCCTGGCCAGGTCCACGAACTCCCTGGTACGCAGCGAGAACGTCTGCGCCCTGATCGCCCGCGCCGCCCACGGCCACTGCGTCAGCCCGATGAACAGGCCCTGCACGGCCACGCTCCTGATCCCCAGGTACGCGTTGATGATCAGCAGCACGGCCAGGGTGGGGATGACCAGGATGACGTTGGTCAGCATGTTGAGGATCTCGTCGACCACGCCGCCCCGGTAACCGGCCACGAAACCGACGACCATGCCGATGGCCGCCGCGATGCCGCCGCCGATCACGCCCACGGCGAACGTGCTGCGCAGCCCGTGCACGAACTGCAGGAAGATGTCCTGGCCGAAGGTGGTGGTGCCGAACCAGTGCTCGCCCGAGGGCGGGCTCATGGGGCGGGTGCCGTACTCGTTGGGGGTGCCGCCGGCCAGCACGGGCCCGATCAGGCCGAGCAGGAGCAGCACGATCACGATGCCGAACCCGGTCACCAGCTTGCCGTTGCGCACCGCGAAGTAGAGCGCCTCGCGCCGCACCCCGGCCCGCTCGCGCGGGGCGACTTCCTGGAGTGCCGTCATGCCTGCGCACCCGCCATTCCCGCCCGCGTGCGCGGATCGACCACAACGTAGACGATGTCGATGATGAAGTTGGCGATCAGCACGCCGAGCACGATGAACAGGAACGTGCCCTGCAGGAGGAAGAAGTCCTTGTTCTGGATGGCCTTGAGGATGAGGCTGCCGAGCCCGGGATAGGCGAAGACGATCTCGGTGACCAGCGCCCCCGCCACCAGCACGCCCAGTTGCAGGGCCAGACCGGTGATCTGGGGCAGGACGGCGTTGCGGAAGGCATACCTGCGGATGAGCCTGGCGGGGGCGCCGAGCGCGGCCAGGTAGTTGGAGTAGTCGGACTCCAGCTCGTAGATGATCATGTTCCGCATGCCGATGGCCCATCCGCCCAGCGCCACCAGGAAGAGCGACAGGAACGGCAGCGTCCAGTGGTGCACCAGGTCCAGCAGGAACGTCCACGACCAGTTGGGCCGCATCGAGAAGCTGTAGCCGCCGGCCACCGGGAAGAGCCCGGCGATCACGCCCAGCGCCCAGGCCAGGAGCACCGCCAGCCACATATACGGCATCGCCGTCAGCACGTACCCGATCGGCAGCACGGTGTTGTCGAGGAGCTTGCGCCGGGCGGCGTACGCGCCGAACTGGTTGCCCACCACCCAGCTCAGCAGCACCGACGGGATGATCAACCCCAGCGTGTACGGCACCGCGCCCGTGATCACGGTGCTGACCGGTGTCGGGAACAACCAGATGCTGAGCCCGAAGTCGCCCCTGAACAGCGCACCCCAGAAGTTGACGTACTGCTGCCACAGCGGCTGGTCGAAGCCGAAGAGGCTGGTGTAGTAGCTGCGCATCGCCTCGACGGCCGCCGGATTGGCGACGTTGGCCCGGGCGACCATGCTGGCGACCGGGTCGCCCGGCATGAAGCGCGGGATCATCCAGTTGACCGTGACGGCGACGAAGAAGGTCAGTCCGTATATGAGGAGTTTCCTACCGAAATAACGACGCACGCGAGTCTCTCCGTGAAGGCCCTCCGCCCCTTTGGCCGCGGGGCGGAGGGAGAGGTTCGTCCGGTCAGGAGCCGGAGGGCTGGAGCTGGGTGAGCGTCTCGAAGCCGCCCAGTTCGAGCCAGTTGCGCCACATGACGGCGCCGGTCTTGGGGGCGCTGCCGGTCGAGGCCGGCCAGTTCTTCCACACGCTGGTGCTGGCCTGCGCCCACAGGCCGTTGTACCAGAGCGGGATGATCGGCATGTCGTCGAGATGGATCTGCTGGAGCTGGGAGGTGAGCTTCTTCATGCTCTCGACGTCGTCGGTCTTGACCTGGTCGAGCTGCTGGACGAGGTCCCACGCCTGCTTGTTCTCGTACCGGGCGAAGTTGACCGTGTTCTGCTGCTTCTGGACCGGGAGCTGGAACATGTACTCGTAGTAGGTGTACGGCGAGTTGGACAGCTGGCGCTCGTTGTTGATGACCAGGTCGAAGTCGCCCTTGGCGCGCTTCTCCACCAGCGCGTTGAAGTCGGGGAAGTCGGGGGTGATCTGGATGCCGGCGGTCTTGGCGCTGGCCGAGATGGACCTGGCGGACTCCATCCAGTCGGTCCAGCCGGACGGCACGATGAGGGTCAGGCTGATCTTGGAGCCGTCCTTGTTCTCGACGTACCCGTCGCCGTCCCCGTCCTTGTACCCGGCGTCGGCCAGCAGCTTCTTGGCCTTGGCCGCGTCGAACGCGAACCCGGACTTTCCGACGACGTTCTGGTCCACGAACTGGTCCCACTGCGGCAGCAGGCCGGTCGGGCTGGAGGCCTTGACGAGGTTCCCGTACACGCCTTCGACGATCTTCTTGACGTCGATCGACGAGGCCAGCGCCTTGCGGAACGCCGCGTCGTCCATCGGCTTCTTGGTCGTGTTGGGCACCAGCCACGCGGTGTTGGCCGACAACATGTACGGCGGCTCGTTGTAGTACGTCGTCAGCCCGAAGTTCCCCTGCACCAGGTTGGCCACGCCGGGCAGGAAGTTGTTGCTCAGGTCGAGGCCCTTCTGCAGCAGCAGGCCCATCGCGACCTCGTTGCTCGGGGTGGCGATGTCGACGATGTAGCGGGGCTTGGGCTCCATGTTGAGCGCCGCCTTGCCCCACCAGTCGTCGCGCCGCTGCAGGACCACGCGGTCCTGGTCCTTGCTCATGAACGTGTACGCGCCCGTGCCCACCGGGTTCTCGTTGACGCCGTCGAGCACGTCCTTCTCCGAGCGGCCCTTCCAGATGTGCTCGGGCACGATCGAACGGCTGTAGAGCATGAAGTCCCACTCCTGGTAGTTGGCCTTGGAGAAGGTGAACTTCACGGTCTGGTCGTCGGTGGCCTCCGCGCTCTTCAGCCAGTTCCACAGGTTGTGGTACGGGATCGTCTCCATCTTGCCGAGCTCGAAGGAGAAGACGACGTCCTTGGCGGTGAACGGCTGGCCGTCGGCCCATTTGACGCCCGGTCGGAGCTTGACCTCATAGGTGGTGTCGTCGACCCACGTGCCGCTGGCGGCCAGCCACGGCGTGAGCTTGGCCGCGTTCGGGTCGTAGTGGAACATCGTCTCGTACACCAGGCCCTTGGTGCCCACGGCCGAGTCCCATTCCCTGATCGGGTTGAAGTTGGGCGGCGGGCCCCACTGGGTGCCTGTCGTGTACAGCGTCTCGTTGCGGGGCAGCGAGTCGGGATTGGCACTGGCCACCGCGCCCTGGCTCTGCGCTTGGGAGGCCGGCGGGGTCGGCGTGGACCCGCCGCCGGTGCAGGCCGCGGCGAGCAGGCCCGCCGCCACGAGCGGGATCATGATCCGAGCCCGGTTACGCATCGCTTCTCTCCTTCCTCCGCGCCCGGCGCGAAGGTTCGCACGTCTGCTAGACACCCCGATGGGCCGGCTTTCCGGCGGGCCTGCGCCGCTGTCTCTGGGAGCGCTCCCATGCAGAACGCGACACGCTCCCGCCATTGGGACCGGTGAGCGATCACTCTTCAGTACTGGTGCTGAACCGGATAAGTACCGCGAACGTAAATTCCGCATGTCCGTGCCGTCAATAGCCGTGACGCTTTCGAGACGTGCGCTCGCAAACGCTCCCACGGCCGAGGATGCGCGCGTCCAGGCACGATACGCCGAGACCGGGTGCGGCCTGGCTAACCGGTTCAACCGGCTGGCACCCCAGGGCCTGCGCCGGGGTGGCGTCAGAGCCAGCCCATGCGCTGGGCGGTGCGGATGGCCTCCAGCCGGTTCTGCGCGTTGAGCTTGGTCATGGCGCTCGACAGGTAGTTGCGTACGGTGCCCTCGGTCAGGTGCAGCTCGCCCGCGATCCTGGAGATCGGGGCCCCGTCGCCGGCCAGCCGCAGCGCGTCCCGCTCCCGCTCGGTCAGGGGGCTGTCGCCCGCCGCCATCGCCGCGGCGGCCAGCTCCGCGTCCAGGTAGCGGCCGCCCGCCTGGACCTTGCGGATCGCCGTCGCCAGCTCCTCCGCCGGGGCGTCCTTGCCGAGGAACCCGCTCACCCCCGCAGCCATGGCCCTGCGCAGGTAGCCGGGGCGGCCCAGGCTGGTCAGGATGACGATCTTGCACTGGGAGCTGATCCGCTCGGCCGCGCTCAGGCCGTCCATGCCGGGCATCTCGATGTCGAGCACGGCCACGTCGGGCCGGTGCTCGGCCACCGCGGCCACGACCTCGTCGCCCCTGCCCACCTGGGCAATGACCTCGATGCCGTCCTCCAGGTCCAGCAGGGCCGCGATGGCGCCCCTGATCAGGTGCTCGTCGTCGGCGAGCAGCACCCGGATGATCATGCGGGCACCGCCGCCCGCAGCAGGTAGCGGCCTTCGCGCGTCGGCTCCCCCTCCAGGGTGCCGCCCGCCGCCCGCACCCGCTGGGCCAGCCCTGCCAGACCGTTCGGCGCGTGCTCGCCCACCGGCCCGCTCACCCCGTCGTTGGACATCTCCAGCACCCCATCCTCGATCGTGATCGTGCAGCGTTCGGCCTTGCTGTGCTTGAGCACGTTGGTGGCGCCCTCGCGCACGACCGTGGCCAGCAGCGTGCGGGTCTCCGGCGTCAGCGAGCCCGTCTCCGCGCGTACGGTGCAGCGTACGTCCGCCGCCTCCAGCACCGCCCGCACGCTGGCGAGCACCTCGTCCAGGTCGATGGCCCGGTAGCTCTGCACGACGGTGCGCACCTCGCGCAACGACCGCCTGGCCAGGTCGCGTACCTCGAACATCTCCTCGGCGGCCGCCTCAGCGCCCGTCCGCAGCGTCGCCTCCGCGCCGGCCGTCCTGGCCGAGATGTCGGTGAGGCTCTGCCCGAGCAGGTCGTTGAGGTCACGGGCGAAGCGCAGCCGCTCCTCCGAGACCGCCAGCCTGGCCCGCGCCTCCTGCCCTTCGTAGGCCTCCTTGGCCACCCGCCACAACCACAGGTTCGCCCGCACGCCGCCCACGGTGATTACGGTGAGCACCGTCTGCACCAGGAGCAGTTGCAGCACCAGCCCGCCGAACAACCCCACGTAGAGGTTGACGGCCACGATCGACCCGACCGACAGCACGATGACGGTACGCCTGCGGACGAACGGCGCCAGCGTCCCCAGCCACACCGGGACCACCCACATGATCGGGAAGACGGACAGGAGCAGGACGGGGACCCCGGTCACCGCCAGGATCGCCGTGGGGCGCCGGCCCCCTCTGATGGCGACCCTGAACGGCCGCGTCGCCAGCACGTTGAAGACCAGCAACAGGGCGGCACCGCCCACGGCCAGCGGCCACGGCAACCCGAGCTGCCGGCGGACGTACAGGTCGTAGTAGCCGACGAGGGAGTACACCTGGATGAAGTCGGTGGAGTAGACGATCAGCCAGCGGACCTTGTCCAGCTTCGTCGCCCGGGAGAGCCGGCTCATGCGGGCACCGCCGCGCGCAGCAGGAACTCGCCTGCCGGAGTGGGCGCCGCGGAGAACGAGCCGCCCGCCGTGGCCAGCCGCTCGGACAGGCCGCGCAGGCCGTTGCCCGGAGCGGACGGTCGCGCGGTCACGCCGTCGTTGAGCATCTCGAGCACGCCGCCGTCGATCGTGATCGCGCAGCGCGTGGCCGTGCTGTGCTTCAGGACGTTCGTGGCCCCTTCGCGCACCGCCCACGCCAGCAGCGTCCTGGCGGCGGGCGAGAGACCGTCGGCCCTGGCGTCGATCACACAGCGAGCGCCCGCCGCCTCCAGCGCGGCCCGCACTCCGGCCAGCTCCTCGTCCAGGTCGAGCGCCTGGTAGCCGTGCACCGCCCGCTGCACCCTGGCCAGCGAGTCGCCGGCGAGCTGGCCTACCTCGGCCATCTCCGCCGCCGCCCGCCCGGCGTCCTTGGTCGCCAGCTTGGCGGCCAGCTCGCTCTTCAGCGTGATGACCGACAGGCTGTGCCCGAGCAGGTCGTGCAGGTCACGGGCGAAGCGCAGCCGCTCTTCCGACACCGCCAGCCTGGCCTTGGCCTCCTTGCTGTCGTGGGCGTCCCTGATCGTCCACCAGAGCCAGCGCCAGAGCAGCATGGCCCCGGTCAGGGCGACTGCGCTGACCGCCTCCGGGATCAGCACGCCCGGCCACGCCTCGCCGGTGATGACCACGACGTAACCGCTGACCAGGCCGACCACGACCGCTCCGAGGCAGGCGGTCACGGCCAGGGGCACGTAGAGGGCGGCGGCGGACAGCCACAGGATGCCGACCTCCAGCCAGGTGGCCGTGCCATCCATCGGCTGGGACGGCAGGAGCAGCACCGCGCCCACCGCCAACAGCCCCGCGATCATCAGCTTCGGCGTCGGCCGCGGGCGGGACTCGTAGGCATCTCTGAGCAGGAAGGGGAAGATCCCGAAGAATCCGAGCAGGCACACGATGACGATCGCCGCGTTCGGGGCGGAGATCCGGCCGTTCGCCGCGTGCAGGGCGGTGAGCGTCAGGAAAATGACGCCCATGAGGGCCACCATGGCGTCCATCCAGTAGAGCAGGATCTTCCGCGCCGTCTCCGGCCGCGTCGCCATCACGCCTCCCCCGGGTGAGTAAGGAAATCCTATAGTCATGGCGGAGCCCGCCAAAGAATTCGCGACACGCGGGGCGGGGGCGCGACGCCGCGCAGTGACAACCAGGCCAGCCCGTGGCGGGCGGCGTAGGCGGCCAGCTTGCGGGCGTCGAGCTCGCTCAGGTCGCCCTCGCGCGCCAGCACCGGGGTCAGCGCGACGCGCCGCCACGCCTCGTCCGGGTCCGCCAGGCCCTGGGCCCGCGCGATCTGGTCCCTGGCCGCGCGCACGGCCGCCGCCACCCTGTGCAGGCGGCCGTCGGACGCGGCGCGCGGCTCGATGGCGGCCAGCAGGTTGACGGTGCCGACCTCGGCGCCCGCCCGCCGGGTGGCCCGCAACATCGCGACGTCGCCCGCACCCAGCCCGTACGACTTCAGCGGCAGCGTGAAGCTCACCCGCAGCCGTCGCTCGTGCTGCATGGCCTGGATGGCCCTGGCCCTGCGCAGCACCGCGGCCCTGTCCTTGCTGTCGCGGACCTCGAAGTCGATGGAACCCGCGTCGAACGCCCCGACCACCCTGCGGTAGGCGGTGGCGAGACCGCCCGGCCGGACGCAGGTGACGGCCAGCTCCCTGCCGCCGGGGCCGCCGAAGACGGGAGCGGCGTCGCCGCCCAGCGCCCTGAGCCGGCCGATCCCGTTGGCCACCGGGTTCCTGCCGGGATCCAGGGTGCCCGCCCATTTGGGGGCGCAACCGTCGCCGCCCGCGACCAGGTGGCCCAGGGCGTACCTGCGGACTCCGGTGCGGCGCGACTCTTTGGGCAGGTCGAAGCCGGGCTCCCGGGCGATGTCGACGAACCCGACGAACCCGGAGAACGCGGCGGCCGGAGATGCCACCGGTGACGAGGCGGTAGGGGAGTGCCTCGCCACCGGCGGCGGCTTGGGCGGGGGCGCGGCGCCCGCGGGAAGCAGGCGGACCGCGACGCCCGTGGCGCCGGTGAGCGCGAGCGCGCCCAGGATCGCGAGAGGGCGCGGGAGCAGGCCGGGCTCCCTCTTGTGCCGTGGCATAGGCCACCCCCAATGAGAGCAGCATGTGATCGGTCGGCTACGTACGGCGCTTGGCGTCGTGAACGCTAGCAAGCACGTACGGCGTGGCGCGGGCCTTTTCCGGTACGCGTCCGTTGTGTGCGGATAATGTGGGCATGAAGCTGCGGATCTTCACCGAGCCCCAGCAGGGCGCGACATATGACGACCTGCTCGCCGTCGCCCAGGCCACCGAACGGCTGGGTTTTGACGCTTTCTTCCGTTCCGACCACTACCAACGCATCGGCTCCGGCGATGCGGGCCCCGGCTCGACCGACGCGTGGGTGACTCTTGCGGCCCTGGCCAGGGAGACGTCCCGGATCCGGCTGGGCACCCTGGTGTCGCCGGCCACGTTCCGGCTGCCCGGGCCGCTGGCGATCAGCGTCGCCCAGGTGGACCAGATGAGCGGCGGCCGGATCGAGCTGGGCTTCGGCACCGGCTGGTTCGACGGGGAGCACTCCGCGTATGGCATCCCGTTCCCGCCGGTGGGCGAGCGGTTCGGCCGTTTCGAGGAGCAACTGGAGATCATCACCGGATTGTGGACGGCGGAGAAGAGCTACTCCTTCGACGGCCGCTACTACCGGCTCGTCGATTCGCCCGCGCTGCCCAAGCCTGTCCAGCAGCCCAGGCCGCCGATCATCATCGGCGGCTTCGGGACCAGGCGCACACCACGGCTGGCGGCGGCGTACGCGGACGAGTACAACGTGCCGTTCCGTACGGTGGCCGACACCGCTGAGGCGTTCGAGCGGGTACGCGAGGCGTGTGCGGAGACCGGGCGTACCGTGCGGTTCTCGGTGGCGCAGACCACCGTCGTGGGCGCCGACCGCGCGGAGGTCGAGCGGCGCGTGGCCGCCATCGGCGAGAACCCCGGCAACCTGGGCGAGGCCGGCCTGGCCGGCACCCCGGCCGAGGTGCTGGCGAAGATCGGGAAGTTCGCCGAGCTGGGGGCCGAGCGGGTCTACCTGCAGATCATGGACCTGGCCGACCTGGAACACCTCGAGTTGATCGCGGCCGAGGTGCTCCCGCACGTGTAGTAATCGGATGGCGGCGCTTCTCGGGGTTACGGCAGACTTGGGACGTGCTGCTGACGATCACGACCACCGCGAGGCCCGCCACCGACCTGGGGTTTCTCCTGCACAAGCATCCCGAGCGGGTGCAGGAGTTCGGCCAGTCGTTCGGCACGGCCACGGTGTTCTACCCGGAGGCGGGCGAGGACCGTTGCACGGTGGCGCTCATGCTCGAAGTCGACCCGATCGCGCTGGTCAGGTCGCGGGGCAGGAACTCGCCCGACTTCAGCCTGTCGCAGTACGTCAACGACCGCCCCTATGCGGCCTCCTCGCTGCTGGCCGTGGCGCTGGCCGACGTGTTCCGCACGGCGCGGGCAGGCCGGTGCAAGGCCAGGCCCGAGCTGCCGGGCTCGGCGCTGCCGCTGGAGCTGCGGCTGCCCGCGCTGCCCTGCCGCGGCGGGCCGGAGCTGGCGCGGCGGCTGTTCGAGCCGCTCGGGTGGGAGGTGGACGCGCAGGCGTTACCGCTCGACGAGGGCTTTCCCGAGTGGGGCGAGTCGCGATATGTCCGGATCGCTCTCCGCGGCACCGCCCGGCTGGCAGACGCGCTCAACCACCTCTACGTGCTGCTGCCGGTGCTCGACGACGGCAAGCACTACTGGATCGCGCCCGACGAGGTCGACAAGCTGATCAGGGCCGGTGAGGGATGGCTGCACGGGCATCCGGAGCGCGGGCTGATCACCCGGCGCTACCTAGGACGGCGCTGGGCCCTGGCCCGCACGGCGCTGGCCCGGCTAGCCGAGCTGGGAGACGAGACGGAGGAGCAGCTGGAGCCCGCGGTCGAGGAGGAGCCGCCCGCTGAGGAGACGGCGTCCGGCGAACCGGCCGCCGCCGAGGCCGACGCGCCTGACGTGCAGGCGCCCGAGCCCGAGCCCGAGCCCGCCAAGCCCAAGGCGCTCAACGTACGCCGCCGCGAAGCCGTGCTCGCCAAGCTGGCAGAGCTGGGCGCGGTCAGCGTGATCGACCTGGGTTGCGGCCAGGGTGAGCTGGTCGGCGCGCTGCTGGCCAGGCCCAGGTTCGCCAGGGTCGGCGGCATGGACGTCTCGTCGATGGCGCTCACCATCGCCGCCCGCAAGCTGCGCCTCGACCGCATGCCCGACACCAAGCGCGCCAGGCTCACCCTGTTCCAGGGCGCGCTCACGTACACCGACAAGCGCCTGTCCGGCTACGACGCCGCAGTGCTCATGGAGGTCGTCGAGCACGTCGACCCGCCGCGCCTGGAGGCGCTCGAACGCGTCGTGTTCGGCCACGCCAAGCCCCAGCACGTGCTCGTCACCACCCCCAACATCGAGCACAACGTCCGCTACGAGTTCCTGACCGGGCTGCGCCACCCCGACCACCGCTTCGAGTGGACCCGCGCCGAGTTCACCGCGTGGGCGTCGAAGGTGGCCACGCGATACGGCTACAGCGTCGCGTTCGAGCCGGTAGGCGACGAAGACCCGGAGGTCGGCCCGCCGACCCAGATGGGAGTGTTCACCCGTGATCAGCGTTCCTGAGCTCTCCCTCGTGGTGCTCGTCGGCGTGTCGGGCAGCGGCAAGTCCACGTTCGCGGCGAAGCACTTCAAGCCCACGCAGGTCATCTCCTCCGACTTCTGCCGCGGCCTGGTCTCCGACGACGAGAACGACCAGTCGGCCACCCCCGCGGCGTTCGACCTGCTGCACCACATCGTCGGCGTGCGCCTGGCCAGGGGCCTGTTCACCGTGGTCGACGCCACCAACGTCCAGTACGCCGCCCGCCGGAGCCTGCTCGACCTGGCCAAGCGGCACGACGTGCTGGCCGACGCGATCGTCCTCGACGTGCCCGAAGAGGTGGCCATCGAGCGCAACGCCACCCGCCCCGACCGCGACTTCGGCCCCGGCGTGGTGATCCGGCAGCGCAAGGACCTGCGCCGCTCGCTCGGCAAGATCTCCAACGACGGGTTCAGGCGGGTCCACGTGCTGCGCGGCCTCGACGAGGTCGAGAGCGCCGCGATCACGTACGAGAAGGCGTGGTCCGACAAGACGGAGCTGACCGGTCCGTTCGACCTCATCGGCGATGTGCACGGCTGCCGTTCGGAGCTGGAGACCCTGCTGCGCGCGCTCGGCTGGCAGGGCCTGACGCATCCCGAGGGCCGTACCGCCGTGTTCGTCGGCGACCTGGTGGACCGCGGCCCCGACACACCCGGGGTGCTGCGGCTGGTCATGGACATGGTCGAGGCCGGCACCGCGATCTGCGTGGCCGGCAACCACGAGCAGAAGCTGGTACGCGCGCTCAACGGCCGCAAGGTCACGGTCGCGCACGGCCTGCAGGAGTCGCTCGACCAGCTCGCCGCGCAGCCGCCCGAGTTCGTGGAGCAGGCCAGGACGTTCATGGACGGCCTGCTCAGCCACTACCGGCTCGACGGCGGCCGGCTCGTCGTCGCGCACGCCGGGCTCAAGGAGTCCTACCACGGCCGCGCCTCCGGCCGCGTCCGATCCTTCGCTCTCTACGGCGACACGACCGGCGAGACCGACGAGTACGGCCTGCCGGTCCGCTACCCGTGGGCCGACGACTACCGCGGCCGGGCCATGGTCGTCTACGGCCACACGCCCACGATCAGGCCCGAGTGGGTCAACAACACGATCTGCCTCGACACCGGCTGCGTGTTCGGCGGCCACCTGACCGCCCTGCGCTACCCGGAACGCCAGATCGTCCAGGTCCCGGCGGAGAAGGTCTGGTACGAGCCGGCCAAGCCGCTCGGCGACGCCCATGGCCGCGACCCGGGCATGCTGGCCATCACCGACGTGATCGGCACCCGCTATGTCGAGACCAGGTTCGGCCCCAGGGTCAAGGTCATGGAGGAGAACTCCGCCGCGGCCCTGGAGGTCATGAGCAGGTTCGCGGTGGACCCGCGCTGGCTGGTCTACCTGCCGCCCACCATGGCCCCGCCGGAGACCTCCCGGCTCGACGGCTACCTGGAGCACCCGCACGAGGCGTTCGAGGAGTTCGCCGCCGCCGGGGTGCGCGAGGTCGTGTGCGAGGAGAAGCACATGGGCTCGCGGGCCGTGGCTGTGCTGGCCAGGACGCCCGAGGTGGCCGCGGCCAGGTTCGGCGTGGCGGACGGCAGCACCGGCGCCGTCTACACCCGCACCGGGCGGCCGTTCTTCAACGACATGACGCCGCTGGTCACGCGGCTGCGCGAGGCGTGCGAACCGCTGTGGGCCGAGCTCGGCTCCGACTGGGTGGTGCTCGACTGCGAGCTGCTGCCCTGGTCGGCGAAGGCCGGCGAGCTGATCAGGTCGCAGTACGCCTCCGTCGGGGCGGCCGCCCGCGCCGCGCTGCCCGAGGCGGTCTCGGCCCTGGAGGCGGCGGCCGGGCGCGGACTGGATGTGGGCGATCTGCTGACCCGCACCCGGCGCCGCTCCGGTAACGCTGCCCTGTTCCGCGACGCGTACGCACGCTATTGCTGGCCGGTCGACGGTCTCGAAGGCGTCAGGCTGGCGCCGTTCCAGATCCTGGCCTGCGAGGGGCGGGCCACGGCGCTGGAGCCGCACGCCTGGCACCTGAACACGCTGGCGCTGCTCGACTCGCCGCTGATCACCAGGACCGAGCACGTCTTCGTCACCCTCGACTCGCCCGAGTCCAGGGCCGCGGCGACCGCCTGGTGGGAGTCCCTGACGGCGGCGGGCGGCGAGGGCATGGTGGTCAAGCCCGCCAGCCACGTGCCTGGGCGGGTGCAGCCGGGGGTCAAGGTCCGGGGCCGCGAATACCTGCGGATCATCTACGGCCCCGACTACACCGAGTCGCTCGACGTGCTGCGCCGGCGGTTCCTGGGCAAGAAGCGCTCGATGGCGCTGCGCGAGCACGCGCTCGGCCTGGAGGCGCTGTCGCGGCTGGCGGACGGCGAGGCGGGCTGGCGCGTGCACGAGCCGGTCTTCGCCGTGCTGGCCCTGGAGTCGGAGCCCGTCGACCCCCGGCTTTGACGGCGTGGCCTGCGGGTATGTACCCGCATGGCTACTCACCGAGAGCGTACCGGGCGGCCTACGAGCGGCCCAAGGCCCGCATCGGACCACAAGACGAGCCGGTCGGTGGGGCCAGGGTTTGGGTGTTGCCCAATCCCAGCGGACTGAACGCCCATTGGACCCTGGCCACCATCGCCGGCGAGCTGCGCCGCCTGCGTGCGTCCTATCTGGCCGCGAAATCCTGGGACCAGTAGATCCGGCCCTGGGGGTTCCTGGCCGCGCCGACACCGATGAGGTTGTAGGCGCAGTTCATGATGTTGGCCCGGTGACCTGGACTGTTCATCCAGCCCTGGACCACCGAGGCCGGAGACGGCTGGCCGAAGGCGATGTTCTCGGCGAAGGCCGTTCCGCCGGTGAAGCCGCTGGCCTTGATGCGGTCCATGAAGCTGCGGCCGTCCTTGGAGGCGTGGTCGAAGTAGTTCTGCTTCGCCATGTCGTCGGAGTGGCCGAAGGCGGCGGTGCGGAGTTGCGGGTCGTGCTTGAGCGGCCGGCAGCCGCCCTGGGCCCGCGCGACGTTGGTCAGCCTGAGGACCTCGTTCTCCTCGGGCGTGCCCACTGTCCCTGACGCTGGGGGCGGCGTGGTGGGGGTGGGCGTGGGCGTGCTTGCGGGGGTGCAGGACAGTTTGACCGCCCTGGACTTGACGCTGTGGCCGCGATAGTCGGTGGCGGTCGCGTAGTACGTGCCGGGGCGGCACCGGAGCGCCAGGGTGATGCGGCCCTTCCTGGTGGCCCCGCTCTTGACGACGGGGTCGCGGCCCGGCACGGCGCGCTTGATGCGGATGCGCATTAACGCGGGACCGAAGCAGCCGCGGCGGGTGGCGAATGACTGGATCTTGAGGGTGGTGCTGAGACGGGGCTTCGCCACACTCACGCGGCACGCGGCCGCCTCTGACGCTGTCGCGGCCTGCGCGGCGCCGAGCGGCGTGCAGATCGCCGCCAGGCTGACGAGCCCGGCGAATGCCCCAAGGGGTCTACGCATAGGGGGTCTCCTCCAGTTGCGGTAGACGCTGGATGGCTCCGCATTCTGTCGGGACCGTAACCAATTTGTCATGAAATTTCGGATATTCCTCTGAGACTCAGGTAAACCAAAGTGATCTCTGAAGCGTCTGGACGCCCTGTCTCAGACCCTCCAGTCCATGGTCGAATCCCTCCCGGCGGAGGCGTCTGACAGTGGGTACGCAAACGCCCCGCCACCGGTTCGGTGGCGGGGCGTCGCATGATCGTGCGTCATGCCGGTCAGGGCATGATCTACCCCCTGACCAGCAGCGCCACGCACTCCACGTGATGGGTCATCGGAAAGGCGTCGAAGGCCCGCAGGTCAGCCAGGGCGTAACCGCGTTCCGCCAGCCAGGACAGGTCGCGGGCCAGGGTGGCCGGGTCGCAGGAGACGTACACGATCCGGAGGGCCTCAAGCCCGGCGATCCGGTTCACCACCTCGCGCCCCAGCCCCGCCCGGGGCGGGTCCACCACCACGATGTCGGCGCGCTCGATCTGGAAGCGGTCGAGGGCCTCCTCCACCCGCCCCCGCTCCACCCGCGCCTGGGGCAGGTCGCGGAGGTTGGCGTGGGCGTCGCGGACGGCGGACGCCTCCGACTCCAGCCCGAACACCGCCCCGGACGGCCCCACGGCCTCCGCCAGCCCCGCCGCGAACAGCCCCACCCCGCAGTAGAGGTCGAGCGCCCACTCCCCCGGCTCCGGCGCCGCGTAGGCCAGCACCGCGTCCAGCAGCGTCTCGGCGGCCCCCGGGTGCACCTGCCAGAAGCCGCTGCCCGCCACCCGGAACTCGCGGTCGCCCACCTGCTCGCGCAGCACCCCCGACCCGCGCCGCGGCACCGTGCGGCCCTTGCCCTCGTCGAGCAGGATCGAGGCGGGCGCGTCGAGGTCGGGCACGGTGACGCTGCGTCGCGGCCTGGGCGTGACCACCACGGCCCGGTCGCCGACCGAGGAGGCGATGACCTCGACGCCGGAGGCCCCCGGCCAGGACTGTCCCTCCGCCCCGACCGCCTCCACCTCGGGATGGGCGATCAGGCAGGCGTCCACCACCTCGATCTCGTGCGAACGGTGCCTGCGGAAGCCCAGCTCGCCGGAGGGAAGGGCGGCGAACTGCACCCGCGTACGCCAGCCGAGCCCGTCCTTGGCCCCCGGCACCTCCTCGACCACGACCTCACGCTCGATGCCCGCGAGCCGGTGCAACTGCTCGGCCACGACCTGCGCCTTGAGCCGCCGCTGCGCCTCCGGGGTGGCGTGCTGCCAGTCGCACCCGCCGCAACGGCCGGGCCCCGCGTAGGGGCAGGGCGGCACGACCCGGTCGGGCGACGCCTCGAGGATCTCGACCGCGTCGGCCCGCAGGAACCGGGTCGTCTCCTCGGTGACGTCGGCGATGACGCGTTCGCCGGGCAGGGCGTGCCGCACGAAGACCACGCGCCCTTCGTGTCGTGCCACACACCAGCCGCCGTGTGCGACCGGACCTACCGTAAGCTCGAGAGATGCCTGTTCCACACCAACACCCTATCTGTGGCCTGGACGACGGCTTGATCCACTACTCTGGGTGACCGTGGACAGGGTGGTACTCAGGCGTCTCGGCTTCGGTGGGACGCTGCTGGCCACGTTGTTCGCCTGCGCGTCGCTGACGCCGTCGCTGCTGCCCCGCACGTGGCTGTACCAGGGGGTGATGTGCGCGGTCACCGGCATTCTCGGCTACGCCCTGGGCGCGGCGGCGGGCGCACTGGGCCGGATGGTGATCCGATACCGGCTGCCCGAGCGGGGGCGGCGGATCGCCTGGCAGGTGATGAGCGGCGGGTGCGCGGGGCTGGCGGTGGCGGCGCTCGCGTACAGCATCGAGTGGCAGCGCGACCTGCGCGCGCTCATGGGCATGGATACGCGGCTCACGTGGTTCCCGCCGCTGATCGTCGCCGTCGCCGTCACCCTTTTCACGACAAGTCTCATTATTTCCAGACTTGTACGCCTAGGCGGCCGCAAACTGATCACCTGGCTGGACCGGTACGTCCCCTTCTACATCGGCCACACCATCGGCGTGCTGCTCATCGCCCTCCTGGTGGCGGTGTTCGCCAACGACGTGCTGTTCGCGGCGTTCGTGGCCCGGGTGAGCGACATCTCTTCGGTCACCAACCAGGGCACCCAGCCGGGCGTGCGCAGGCCCACGTCGAGCAACCTGTCAGGCGCCCCCGGCTCCCTGGTGAGCTGGGACTCGCTGGGCAGGGAGGGCCGCCGCTTCACCGGCACCGCCGCCACCCCGGCCAGGCTCACCGCCTTCTCGGGACGCCCGGCCGCCCGGCCCATCAGAGTCTACGTCGGCCTCGAGGGCACCACCTCGCCGCAGGCCCAGGCGGCGCTGGCGGTACGCGAGCTGGAGCGCACCGGCGCGTTCGGCCGCCCGGTGCTCGCCGTGCTCGGCACCACCGGCACCGGCTGGGTGGACCCGCACATAGCGGACACGCTGGAGTACATGTACAACGGCCGCTCCGCCATGGTCGCGCTGCAGTACTCCTACCTGCCGAGCTGGGTGTCGTTCCTGGTCGACCGGGACAAGGCGGCGGCCACGGGGCGGGCGCTGTTCGAGGCGGTGCACGACAGGCTGGCCAGGATGCCGGTCAAGAGCCGGCCGCGGCTGGTGTTGTCGGGCGAGAGCCTGGGCTCGTACGAGCTGGAGGAGGCCTTCAGCGACCTGGACGACCTGGCGGCGCGGGCGGACGGGGCGATGTTCGTCGGCCCGCCGAACGCCAACCCCATCTGGCACCACCTCACGACCGAGCGCGAACGCGGCAGCCCGGTCTGGCGGCCCGTCTACGACGAGGGCAGGACGGCCAGGTTCGCCCAGCAGCCCGCCGACCTGAAGAATCCACCGGCGCCCTGGCCGCACCCGCGCGTGGTCTACCTGCAGAACACCTCGGACCCGGTCGTGTGGTGGTCGCCCGCGCTCGCCTACCGCAGGCCGGCCTGGCTGGAGGGCCCGCGGGGGCCGGGCATCAACCCGCAGATGAACTGGTTCCCGCTGGTGACGTTCTGGCAGGTGCTGGTGGACATGACGGCCGCGCTGTCCGTACCTGCCGGGCACGGGCACCGGTACGCCGCCAACATCGTGGACGGCTGGGCCGCCGTCGCCGCCCCGCCGGGCTGGAGCGCGGACGACACCCAGCGGCTGCGCACCTTGATCAGCTCGTCTTGAGCCGCTCCTCGTCCTTGACCGCCTTGTCCCAAGGACGGCGCACGGACCCGGGCGCGAACGGCTCAGGCCGGCCCAGGAGCCGGTCGGAGGAGTGCAGCTGCCAGGGCACGCTCGTCACCATCACACCCGGCTTGAACAACAACCGCGCCTTCAGCCGCAACGCGCTCTGGTTGTGCAGCAGGTGCTCCCACCAGTGGCCGACCACGTATTCGGGGATGAACACGGTCACCACGTCCCGCGGCGAGCGCCTGCGCAGCGTCTTGACGTAGTCGAGGATCGGCTGCGTGATCTCCCGGTACGGCGAGTCGAGCATCTTGAGCGGCACCGGGATGCCCCGGCGTTCCCACTCCTCCTGCAGCTTGAGCGCCTCCTCGCCCTCGACGCCCACGGTGATGGCCTCCAGCGTGGACGGCCTGGTGGCGCGGGCGTACGCGAGCGCGCGCATGGTCGGCTTGTGCAGCTTCGAGACGAGCACGATCGTGTGGTTGCGCGCGGGCAACATGGCCGGCTCGTAGTCCTCGCTGATCTCCAGCTCGGCCGCCACGTTGTCGTAGTGGCGCCTGATGCCCTTCATCATGAGGAACAGGATCGGCATCGCGATGCACACGATCCACGCCCCGACCAGGAACTTCGTCAGCAGCACGACCACCAGCACCAGCCCCGTCATGATCCCGCCGAAGAAGTTGATCACGCGGGAGCGGTGCATCTGGTGGCGTACCTTGGGGTCGGTCTCGGTCTTCAGGTGGCGGGTCCAGTGGATGACCATGCCGGTCTGGCTGAGCGTGAAGGAGACGAAGACGCCGACGATGTAGAGGTTCAGCAGGCGGCTGACGTCGGCCTGGAACCCCCACAGCAGCAGGCACGCGCCGAGCGCCAGGATGACGATGCCGTTGGAGAAGGCCAGCCGGTCGCCGCGAGTGTGCAGCTGGCGCGGCAGGTAACGGTCCTGCGCCAGAATCGAGCCGAGTACGGGGAAGCCGTTGAACGCCGTGTTGGCCGCCAGGAAGAGGATCAGCGCGGTCACCGCCGAGATCACCACGAACGGCACCGACCCGCCCCCGAACACCGCGTCGGCCACCTGGGCGATGATCGGCTGCTGGTAGTAGCCGGGGCCGACGGGCGTGCCGTCCGCCCTGAGCAGGTCCTCGGCGACCACGGTGGGCTCGGCCACCTTCACCCCGGACGCCAGCCCGAGCGCGATGATGCCGCCGAACATGGTGACCGCGACCAGGCCCATCATGAGCAGCGTGGTGGCGGCGTTCTTGCTCTTGGGTTTCCGGAACGCGGGCACGCCGTTGCTGATGGCCTCGACCCCGGTCAGCGCCGCGCAGCCGGAGGAGAACGCGCGCAGGATCAGGAACGCGGCGGCGAAGGAGGCCAGCTCGGTCTGCTCGGGCTGGATGGTGAAATCGGCGCTCGGGGCCCTGAGCTCGTCCCCCAGCACCAGCAGCCGGAACCCGCCCCAGGCGACCAGCCCCAGCACGGCGATCATGAACGCGTACGTGGGCACGGCGAAGGCGGCCCCGGACTCGCGGATGCCGCGCAGGTTGACCACGGTGAGCAGGATCACGATGGCGATCGCGATGGCGGGCCGGTGCTGGCCCACGAACGGGATCGTGGCGCCCACGTAGTCGACGCCGTTGGCGACGGACACCGCGACGGTCAGCACGTAGTCGACCATGAGGGCGCTGGCCACGGTGAGCCCGGCGTTCTTGCCGAGGTTGGTGGTCGCCACCTCGTAGTCGCCGCCGCCGCTGGGGTAGGCATGGACATTCTGCCGGTACGACGCCACGACCGTGAGCATCACGACCACGACGGCTATCGCGACCCAGGGGCTGTAGGCGTAGAAGGACACTCCGGCCAGCGACAGGATGACCAGGATCTCCTGGGGGGCGTACGCCACCGAGGAGAGCGCATCGCTGGCGAAGACGGGCAGGGCGATGCGTTTGGGCAGGAGTTGCTCGTGAAGCTGCCCGCTTCGCAGGGCACGCCCCACGAGCACGCGTTTGACAAGATCCGTTACCTTCGCCACGTAACGAGATGCTAGCCCCATGCCGAGGCCCTAAACGCGGCGCTCCCCCCTCGGGCCATACTGGTGTCCAGCAACCGGCCGACCGCGAGCATGCGGGGGGAAATGCATATAGTGATCATGGGGTGTGGCCGGGTGGGTTCGACCCTCGCGCACATCCTCGAAGACAGCGGCCATTCCGTCGCCATCATCGACCGCGATCCGCAGGCGTTCCGCCGGCTGCGCGCCGGGTTCCGAGGGCGGCGGGTGACGGGCGTGGGCTTCGATCGCGACGTGCTCATCGAGGCCGGCGTCGAGTCCGCGGCCGCCTTCGTGGCGGTCTCCAGCGGCGACAACTCCAACATCATCTCCGCCCGCGTGGCCCGCGAGACGTTCGGCGTCGACAATGTGGTGGCCCGCATCTACGACCCTCGCAGGGCCGAGGTCTACCAGCGGCTGGGCATCCCGACGGTGGCGACCGTGCGCTGGACCGCCGACCAGATCCTGCGCCGCATCCTCCCGGAGGGGGCCGAGCCGCTCTGGCGCGACCCCACGGGCACGGTCGTGCTGGCCGAGGTCACCGTACATTCCACGTGGATCGGCACCCGCGTCGTCGACCTCGAACACCGCGTCAGGACGCGCGTCGCCTTCCTCAACCGCATGGGCGAGGCCCTGACCGTCACGGAGGACACCGTGGTGCAGGAGGGCGACGTGCTGCACGTCATCGCCGCGGAGAACGACATGGACCGGATCAACAAGGTGCTCGCCGCGGCACCGGAAGAGGACGAGTGATGCGCGTCGCCATCGCCGGAGCGGGCGCCGTCGGCCGTTCCATCGCGGCCGAGCTCCTGGAGAACGGCCACGAGGTCCTGCTCATCGACGTCGACCCCCGGGCCATCAAGATCGACAGCGTCCCCCGGGCCGAGTGGCTCCTGGCGGACGCCTGCGAGATCGCCTCCCTGGACGAGGCCGGCCTCAACAACTGCCACGTCGTGGTGGCCTCATCGGGCGACGACAAGGTGAACCTGGTGGTGTCCCTGCTGGCCAAGACCGAGTACGGCGTACCGCGCGTGGTGGCCCGGATCAACCACCCGAACAACGAGTGGCTCTTCAACGAGTCATGGGGCGTGGACGTGGCCGTCTCCACTCCCCGTCTGCTGAGCGCGCTGGTGGAGGAGGCGGTCAGCGTCGGCGACCTGGTGCGCTTGATGACGTTCCGCCAGGGCCAGGCGAACCTGGTGGAGCTCACACTTGCCGAGGACGCGCCTGTGGTGGGGCAACGAGCAGGCTCGGTGCCCTGGCCGGTGGACGCGGCACTGGTGGCGATCCTCCGGGAGGGCCGGGTGCTGGTGCCGACCGCGGACGATCCTTTGGAGGCCGGCGACGAGCTGTTGTTCGTCGCCAATCAGGAGGTGGAGCAGGAGCTGGCCCACCTCCTCTCCCAGCACTAGACGGTACGAGGGTCACCAGGGGACCGGCGTACCGTCCCATGAGAAGAACTGCCCGGTGGGCCCGTCGTCCGGCAGCAGCGCCAGCCGGACCGCGCCCGCCGCGGCCTCGGCCGGGTCGCCGTCGCTGGCGGCGGCGGCGGCGTTGAGGTGCGGAAACTGCGGCCCGGTAGCCCCAGGTCAGGCCGGTGCGCCCCCGTGGTCCCGTTCCCAGGCGACCGGGTCGACGACCTCCGTCTGGTACTTGGCCATGAGTCCGGCGGAGATCCGCCCCCGTGCCTCGTCGCTGACCCCGTCCATCGCCCGGCTCAGCTCGTCGAAGTAGCCGAGGTAGAAGTTGGGGGTCATGACGGCGATGAAGCGGGCCGGGACGCCGCCGGCGTTGCTGAAGGTGTGCGGCACCCCGATCGGCACGAGCACCCAGCCGCCCGGCCCGACCCGGGTCACGCGGGTGCCGGAGGTGAACTCGATCTCGCCGTCCAGCACGAACCACGCCTCCTCGTGCCCGTTGTGCAGGTGCTGGAGCGGCGCGGCGAAGTCGGGCTGGATCACCATTTCGGCCACCATGAGATTTCCCGGGTACGGGAGCCGTCCTCCTTGACCGTCAGCATGGCGTTGCCGCCCAGCGGCACGGCCCGCCCTTCGCCGGGCGCCACGACGTTCATGTCCATGAGACCTCCTCCGGATTCGGCGAGGGTGGTGACGGGTCGACTGCCCGTCTGTCAGGGACTATCACAACGTGCGCGGTCATGTAGGTGACGAGCAGCAGCGTGGGAGCATCGCTCCCTCGTTGTCAGAGGCGGATGCAAGGATGTCCGCATGACCGGATGGGAACCGAAATCGGATCTTCACCATTACCTGCAGACCGCCCGTGAAGCCCTGCTGTGGAAGCTGGACGGGCTTTCGGAGTACGACATCCGCCGTCCGCTGACGCCTACCGGCACCAACCTGTTGGGGCTGATCAAACACGTCGCCGGCGTGGAGTTGGGGTATTTCGGTGACACCTTCGGACGGCCGTTCGCCGAGCCGTTGCGGTGGATGGAGGACGGGGCCGAGCTCAACGCGGACATGTGGGCGACCGCCGACGAGCCGCGCGAAGAGATCGTCGGGCTCTACCACCGGGCGTGGGCGCACTCGGACGCAACGATCGACGCGCTGGCGTTGGACGCGATCGGACAGGTGCCGTGGTGGCCGGACGATCGGCGTCGGGTAACGCTGCACCGGATCCTGGTACACGTGATCGCTGAGACCAATCGGCACGCCGGGCACGCCGATATCGTCCGGGAACTCATCGACGGCGCCGCCGGGCTGCGGGAGGGCAACGACAATCTGGCGCCGGGCGACCAGGCGTGGTGGGACACCTATCGGAGCCGGCTGGAGCGGGTAGCGAGGGAAGCCGGCCAGAACTGAAAGGTCAAGCCAGAGCCCTTAATCTAAGGCTGTACAGGCGAAAGGTCGTAAGGAAACGGGACGATGGACACGACCCAGCTGAGGACGAAGTTCGGCGAAGCACGCGTAGCCCGCCTCGCGACGGTCGATGCCGGCGGCACGCCGCATCTGGTGCCCGTGACCTTCGCTGTCCAAGGGGATGTCATAGTGACCGCGGTAGATCACAAGCCGAAGAAGACGACCAATCTGCAGAGGCTCCGTAACATCCGGCACAACCCGCGGGTGAGCATCCTCGTCGATCACTACGACGACGACTGGACACAGCTGTGGTGGGTTCGGGGGGACGGCACGGCGGTCGTACACGATGACGGACCAGCGCGAGAGGACGCCATCAGCGCCCTCACCCGCAAGTACCGGCAATATCAGCAGCACACACCCGAGGGGCCGGCCATCGTGATCACGATCAGCCGGTGGTCCGGCTGGGCGTACGAGGGTTAGATGACTCCGCCATCTGAGAGCGGTCGGCTGAGCCTCGGAGTCCCCCTGTCGCTGTCCGGCAAGTTCGCCCGCTTCGGCAAGCAGGCGCGGCTGGGCCTCGAGGTGTGGCACTCCTTTCAGGATGCCGTGGATCTGGTCATTGAAGATGATCAGAGCAATCCGAACACGCTGGAAGACGTTCTCCGCCGTCTGTCGCAGCGTTGTGACCTCCTGCTGGGGCCCTATTCGACGCGGCTGATGCGGCGGGCGGGTGACGTCGCCGCCGCGATTGATCGGCTGCTCTGGAACCACGGCGGCTCAGGCGACGACGTCGAGGAGGCGCACCCCCATCACGTCGTCTCGGTCCTCACGCCGACGAGCCGGTACGCGGAACCCTTCATCCGGCACCTGGGCGACTCCCCCGAGCCCCTTCACCTCTGGATCGTCCAGGGAAAGGGCAGCTTCGGGCGCCAGGTGGCAGCCGGGGCCGAGGCGTTGGCGCGGTCGGTTGGGCTGCCCTGCACTCGCCTGGCGACGCTGCCGCCGGAGGTCCCTGAGCCGTGGAGCCTGTTCTGCGCCGGAGCCTTTGAGGAAGACGTCGAGGTGGTCAAGCAGGCCCAAGCGATGGAAACGCCGCCGACGGAGATCTGCGCGGTGGCGGCGGGTGTTCGCGAGTTCGGCGAGGCGGTTGACGACCCTGAAGGGATCTACGGAGTCGGGCAGTGGGCTCCCGGCGCCGGACACACGGCGGAAATCGGCATCTCGGAGCACGACTTCTTGGCTTGCTACGAAGGTCACGCGCTTCCGGACTATCCGGCCGTACAGGCAGCGGCAGCCGCGACCATCGCGACCCATTGCGCAAGGCTGGCGGGCAGCACCGAACGGGACGCGCTCTGGTCAGCAGCCTCGGCTCTCGAAACGGTCACCCTCTTCGGCCCTTTCAAGATCGATACCCGCACAGGCGTACAGATTGGCCATCAAGCGGTGCTGACACGATGGGCCGCCGACGGCCCTACGGCCGTTTGAAGCGTCCGATCAATCTGGAACCCCTCGCGACGACACCCGTCTGTGAGCCTGGATCCGCGAGTTCGTTACGGCGCTGGCCAGAGGATTGATGCATGTCTGAACAGCGGAAACGGCTACGTTAGATCGTCGAACTCCCCGTCCTTGACCCCTCCAAAGAACGCCTCAAGCTCCGGGCGGGTAAAGGCCAGGATGGGTCCGGTCGGGTTCTCGCTGTCGCGAAACAGCACCAGAGGTCCTCGGTTGGCCTTGTGGGGGGTGTCGGCCGGTGCGGCATCGGCGAGGGCGACTTCCACACAGCCGTTGCCTCCGTCGCTTCGCCGGCTCTTCCGCCAAGTGAGGGTGGAGGGGTCGATTGGACTTGGGTGCATGACTTGCTGGTCCTCTTCCATCTATAGGCGTCCGACCACTTCTGTGATCAACTCTGCAGAGTCGTCCGGGCTGAGCGCCATTGCACGCATTTGGTCGAAGGCGAGGCTATAGCGGTGAACCTCACTGTCGTCCTCAATCCACAGGCTACTCGTCATGGTCTCGATATAGACCACGTCAGGGTCGTACACCTCGGGGAACGACAAGATGGAGAACGGGGTGTTGGCCCCGGGATGGGCGCCAACGGAGCTGGCGAGGACCTGGATCGTGACGTTGGGCAGCTCGGACAGTTGGATCAGGGACTCGCACTGGGCTTTCATGATCTTCGAGCCCCCGACCAGGCGCTTGAGTGCCGCTTCGTCGAGAACCATCCAGATGCTGAGCGGATTGTCCCGATGAAGGATCTTCTGTCGAGTCATGCGGATCTCTACGCGGCGGTCAATCTCGGAGGCGGGCGTGAACGGCATCAATGCCGCCCTGATGACGGCACGTGCGTAGTCTTCGGTTTGCAGGAGGCCGTGGATGAGGGTTTGTGAGAAGCACCGGATGGAGGTGGCCTCGGATTCGAGGCCGATGTAATTGGCGTAGTCCGTCGAGATCGTCTCGTACGTGTCCCACCACCCACGCTGCATGGCGGTCCGTGCAAGGTCCTTGAGAGCTTCGCGTTTGGTGTCTGATACCTCGTAGAGATCGCAGAGCGCCGTAAGGTCGGGGGTTCGCACGCCGACTTGCGCCGTTTCGATGCGGCTGACCTTGCTGACGGACCACCCGAGCCGCTCCCCTGCCTGCTCCCCTGTGAGTCCGGAGCGCTCGCGCAGAATGCGGAGTTCTCCCGCGAGCCTGCGTCGGCGGAGAGTGGGACCTCGCCCACCAGCCATTAGTCGAACCCCCTTCGCTGCGTGGCTCCCAGTGTTCCGCACAGCCTCCGCATCTGTACTACGGTCACAGACAGAGAATACAACGGCAAATTTGCAGTTTCACTTGCGGCGCATAGTCTGAATGAGTCAAGCTGCAGTTACAGCGAGTGAGGGCTGCGGGACGCGACAGCGCTGGATCTGCACACAGGCCCGAAGTCGCCATCAGTGGGTGGATGCGCCTGACCGGCGCACCCCCGGACGGGTCTGGGAGGTGGCGTGAAGAGCGAAGAGTTCCTGGCCGAGTTGGTACTTCCGGGCAACCGGCGTTCGGTGTCAGTGGCCCGTCACTGTGTCGGGAACGTTCTGAAGGCAGCGGGGCATCTGAGCGCGGACAGCGCGCTGCTCGTGGTCAGCGAACTGGTCGCGAATGCCGTGCTGCACACCGTCTCGGGACTGGCGGGCGGGTTGGTCACGGTGGTCGTCCGGGAGATCGGTGACGCCATTGCCCGTATTGACGTGATTGACCAGGGAGCGCGGACCGTTCCCCGGATGCGTGAGTCCAGTGAAACGGACTGCTCGGGGCGAGGCCTGCGGATAGTCGGAGAAACAGCGATCCGCTGGGGCGTCAGCGACGACGCGCTCGGCGGCTGGGCCGTGTGGGCGGAAGTGCTCACCACGGAAGACGCCTCAGCCGCCGTCACGGATACCTCGCTCACTGAGGTGGATGCCTGATGCCCCGTCCCCGACGTGTGCCGGGGACGGGGCGGAGCGCAGCCCGTTCGACAGCTCGCATGGGTGTTTCAGCCCGCACGTGCGGTCGCCTACGGCTGAAATGGACCGCTCCAAGAAGGGGCGTCGAACCGCGCGTCTTGCTGTGGACATGCGCCTGCCGTCGCGGGTTCTACGAGCTGTGCCAGGCGGGAGGCGAACAGTTCCCATCCGCTGGACGCAAGCGGAGCCGGACGACGAGGTGATCAACGAGAGCGATCGGTGGCCCGACGTCAAAGCGCGTGTGGGATTCCCCGCGGCGTGGACACTGTTGCTGCAGCCCTGGCAAGGCCGGTCACCTGTGCAACGCCATCGCGGAAACCACCGCGTCGCGCAGGCCGCCGGAGGATGAAAGAGTTCACTGATCCAGTTTGGGGGTCTGCCGCCTCCGCCGCCGCTCCTTGTATGGAAGTACCTGTAGCCGACCTTCTCGGCGGAGGCGACGGAAGACGACATTGATGTAGGCCGGCATGACGATGAAGCAACCAAGGAACCAGCCGAAGATGTACGGACTGCTGTCCAAGCGGGTCAGTTGATACGGCCACACCACAAAAAGGATTGTCCAGACGCCTGCCGCGATGGTGTGGAAGGTCAGCGGACGGCTGAGTTTGAAGGCGCGCCGTATCTGGCCTAGGCCGCTCCACCAGCACATCCACCCAGCGAGTCCACTGGCCACGAGAATCGACCACACTCGAATGATGAGCGTCGGATCGTTCTCGGCGCCGATCAGCACCGTTGGGGTCAGCATGAGGATGGGAAGCCCTGGCAGGAACGTCGCGAACTGAGCGGCCTGGAGCCGTACGTTCTGCTCGTCGAGAGAGGCTGCCGTTGTACGGGCCAGGTCACGGTGCTGGAGAAACGCTGTGCGGGCACCCGGTCCGTAACGCTCTGCCTTGATCGCCTTCCAGAGTAAGCCGAGTAGGAGTCCGGCTCCTACGACGATCATGAGTCCCAGCAGTGAATGCCCATCGTCGCTCGGCCCTCTCAAATCCAACCCCTCGGCAACCTCGTCGCCAAGGAACTCCATCACCCAAACGATCGCCATCTTGACCAGCACAACCGCCACGATCGCCAGGAGGCCCAAGCCGACGACACGTACGCATCCCCCGGGCTTCTCCGCCCCTTCCTGGCCGGGATGTCTGTCGAGCAGTGCTGCGATCTCATTCGCGAGCGCCGACAGTTCTTCATCCAGCGACGCCTTGCGAGCTCGGGCAAGGTCTGTTTGACCAGCGCGGACGTTCCCCTGGTGGGCATAGATCAGCGCGCTAAGGAGGAGTGCCTCCGGATCATCCGGGCGTTCTGCCAGCATGCGCCCGACGTAGGAGCGCGCCCAGGGAAAGCTGCGCTCATCGCACAATCGCTGTAAGCAATCAGAAGGATCTGTGACGTTGCGTGATACGAGCTGATCAGGCGTCGAGTGCGACGGGCGGCATCCACAGGTTGCCGGTGAAGGCGCGGTGGATCGCGTCGAAGGCCGACAGGCCGTGCT
>NZ_JBICRM010000040.1:0-92400 GCF_043197025.1 Nonomuraea marmarensis | reverse complement strand
GACGTACTTAACGACTTCGGCCCGCAATTCGGGAGAGTAATGCCTCGGCCTCTTCGCCACTACCTTGCCTTCCGGGTGTCACGTAAACCCTACTTGGGTCCGTGTCCGGAAAGATCGGGGCACCCCAAACTCCGGACCACCGTTTTCTGACATGATCCGGGGCCATAACCGCCCCTGAACCGGCCGATGGGCCGGGCCTCCTCGTCGCCGAACCGCTCGTCCGCACCGAGATCAAGATCGGATACGCGCGAGTCTCGACCAGTGGGCAGAAGCTGGAACGACAGCTCGACGCACTCACCACCGCCGGGTGCCGGAAGATCTTCGCGGACAAGAAATCCGGCAAGAACGCGCTCCGCCCCGAGCTGAAGGCGTGCCACGCCTTCCTCGACCCCGGCGACACCCTAATCGTCCCGAGCCTGGACCGCTACGGCCGCAGTCTTCAGGACCTCATCAACATGGTCGCCGAGCTGCGCGAACGCGGGATCGGCTTCACCTCGCTGCACGAGAACCTGGACACCACCACGCCCGGCGGCCGGCTCGTCTTCCACGTCTTCGCCGCGCTCGCCGAGTTCATTCGCGAACTCATCGTCATCGGCACCAACGAGGGCCTGGCCGCCGCCCGCGAGCGCGGACGGGTCGGCGGGCGCCCCAGCGTCGCCACCGAGGAAGTCATCCGCGCCGCTCGCGATCTACTGCCCGACCCCGGCCGCTCGATCACCTCGATCGCCAAGCTGCTGGGCGTCTCCCCGGGCACCCTCTACAACCACATCCCCGACATACGAGAACTGCGCGCAGGCACCGTGCCCCGCCAGCTCGAAGCCCCCACGAGGTAGGGGAATCCCAGCAAGATCGTTCTCACCGGGATTTCCTGTACGCCAACTACTCACACCCCTACTCGTGAGGCAAGTACGCGCCAACCTTACTTACCTGACATGGCTGACTACTTAGAGTCACCCAAGATAACGACGGGGACGCCTCCGCCCCGGTACTCCATGGGATGGAGTAGGTGCTTCAGCGCGTGATCATTCTCAGCGCCAACGGCTGTCCGTCACCAGAAACCCCCGGTACGACCACGGCCAACACCGTAACCCAACCGAAACCTCAGCCGCGAAAAACTTCGTTATCGCAGGTCAGCGGTATATCCGTTGGAAATTTCTTCAGTCCGGAACCCCTTTGGAGCTGAACGGCCGCGTCGGCTCGATGAGGTGCTGAATCCAGTCGGCCACCCGATCCGGCTCGGGCACAACCTCCTCCGGCCGTACGCCCAGCGGGTCCTGGTGAGCGAGTTCGCCGGGCTGGCGATCAGGATCAAGGTGCTGGCTGGGCCGCCAGCCGCAAGCCTCGGACCGGCCCGCGAGGAGGATCGGACCGGATTTTGGCGGTAGTCCGGCGGGGGCTGACGACGGTTCGGTGACGGCGGGCTTGGTGCGGTTGGCGGGGCTCTACGTTCCTGGACATGCCAGTTGATTTCTTGTCGGATGAGCAGGTCGCGCGGTATCGGCGGTTTCGTGGTGAGGTGACGGTCGGAGAGCTGGAGCAGTTCTTCCGCCTGGATGCCAAGGCGCGGGCGGTGGTGGCGGGCAAGCGGCGCCCGGCGGCGGCGCGGCACGTCGCCTCGGCGATGGAGATCTTGATGAGCGAGCCGCAGGCGACCGAAGACCGCCTCGTTTCGCTGGCGGAGGTGTGGAACGAGATCGAGCGGGTGGTGCCGCGCCAGAAGTTGACTGCGGCGGTCGAGGTGATCGCATCCTTCGTGCCCGAGACCGACGACGACGCGGCCGCGGCGTTGCGGGCCGAGGTGGTCAAGCGCTACCGGACGGTTCAGCAGTTCATCGAGCTGCTGCTGGAAGTCATCGACTTCCGCGCGGTGGAGATTCAACCTGCTGCGAACGGTCGATGGCTCGTCTGCACGCCCGACAACGCACGCTGACCAACCCGCGCTGACGGCTCGGCGGCCTGGCCGTCACCGCTGTACCCGCTCGGCCTCCGCCCGGGTCTCGGTCAGAGTCTTGTGCACGACGCCGACCGAGACCTTCACCTCGGCGGCGATGGTGCGGATGGATTCTCCGCGCTCGCGGCGGGCCAGGATCGCGGCGCGCTTGTCGTCATCGACCACGGGTCGGCGGCCGCCGACCCGGCCGCGGCGGCGAGCCGCCTCCAGGCCGTTCTTGGTCTTGCGGACGATGTCGCGGCGCCGGTCCTCCGACAAGGCCAGGGCCAGATCCAGGATCAGGGAGCGCTCGGTGTGCTCGCCGGCCGCTATGCCCTCCAGCACCTTGACGGCGATGCCGCGCTGGAACAGGTCGTTGAGAACGATCAGCCCTTCCAGGAGGTTGCGGCCGACCCGGTCGACCTCCTGGACGGTCAGCATGTCCCCGTCGCGGATGTGGGACAGCGCCTCCAGAACGCACGGCCGCCTGCGCCGATCCACCCCGCGGTGCTCTTCCGCCGTCTTCCGGTCGTCACTCGGAGGCTAGCCCCGTTTTCCGCATGTGAGTGATCTTCAGCGGAGGTCTCGTGGATCGATGTCGAGGAGGTCCAGGAGATGGAGTTGGAGGTCGGTGGGTTGCGGGATGGTCGGGGGTGATTGGCCGGTGCCCGGGATCAGCCGGATGCCGGCCAGTGCGTCGAGGATGAGCTTGCCGGTGGGGATGGCGGGCCGGCCGGCGTACAAGCCGTCGACCTTGGTCTCGTTCTGGGTGGTCAGTGCCTGGCGGACTTGTCGTTCGATCAGGCAGAAGATGAGTAGGGCCAGGCAGATGACGGTGATCAGGGCGTTGATGCGGCGGCTGTTCTTCAGGTACAGGTTGGTGACGGCCAGGGGGCCTTTGAAGGCCTGGTGGCGGCGCTCGACGGCTTCTTGGCCTTTGTAGTGGCGCAGGATCTGCGCGGCGTCGGCGGTCTCGGCCGGCAGATTGGTGAGCAGGGCGTACCAGCCGTCGGTGGCGGCCTCGGCGTCCAGGGCGTGGGCGTCGAAGTGCCAGGCCAGGGTGGGTTTTCCGGTCACCTCATCGGTGCCGGTCTCGGCGATCAGGTAGGCGCTCACCCGGCGGGCGCGGCCGATCGCGGTGATGCGGTCGGTAACCGCTTGCTCGGTGGGGTAGTGGCGGCCGCCCAGGCCGCGTTCCAGCCGGGCCAGGTCGTCGCGGGCCCGATCGAGTTTCTTGGCCCGGGCGCTGACGGCGGCCTGGGCGCGGGCCGAGGAGTGCACGAAGATCCGCCGTAACGCCAGGATGGGGTCTTTCTTGCGCGGCCCGGCCAGCGTCATGTCATCCTCGCTCACGTGCCAGGCGCCGCGCCGCTCGGCGGGCTTGCCGGCGTCGCGGGCGGCGACGTAGTCCACCGCGTGGGCCTGGTCGAGCCGCTGTTCGGCCAGCACCTCGGCCGGCACGTAGATCTTGGAGGCCGGAGCGATGAAGGCCACGCTCTCAGCTTCCATGGCGGCCAGGTTGGCATACGAGATCAGCTTCGAATCGCCGATCATCAGCATCGGTTGCGGGCCGGCCAGCCGTTGCAGCGCCTGCATTGCCGGTATGACCTGGCCGACCTCACCGGCCCCGCCGTCATAGGAGCGGTGAAAGACCGGGATCGCCCCATCGGAGCTGACCGCGAGCCCGGCCTGGATCTGCTTCAGATCCGGCCGCCGGTCCTTGGCATGGCCGAACTTCGGTGTCGCGAAGCCGGGCTCGGCCTGCTCGTAGTCGCCCTGCAAAGAGATCGAGGTCAGATCCCAATGCAGGCGCGACACATCCACGCCGAACGCCTCGATCGCGGCCAGCCCGACCGAGCCGGCCAACTGATCCAGGTGCGGGGCGATCGCGTCCAAAGCGCGGCCGATCCGGTCATCGTTGAGCAGCTCGGGCTCCACTCCGAACGCCTCACCCACGGCCCAGGCGTGCGCCCACTCTTGCACGTGCACCAGCGGAGCCGGCGAGGTCAGCCGGTTGGCCACCAGCACCTCGATCACCTGCCCATGGGTCAACTCCGCGGTATCGCGTACCGGGCAGGCCGCGTCCACCAGCTCCCGGATCCGCAACCGCGAGCAGAACCCCGCGATGACCGGCAACGCCCCGAGCATCTTCTCGACACTGGCCTGACTCCACTGCGCACGCTGTCTCACGAGCCCAGGTCATACCGCGCAACGATCAGCACGGCAAACTCATAGATCTTGACTCACCTCAACGTGCGGAAAACGGGGCTAGCCCTCCTCGCAGGCCGACCCTGGCGCCAGAGCACCACGGCTGATGCCGCCTCCAGCCTTCCGATGGTCAGTCGCTACTGGCCGTTCCGATCCTCCTCACGGGCCTTTTCGGTTGCTCAGGCGAAATCAGTTGGCGGGCTTGCCGAACCAGCGGGAGAGGTGGTCGTCGAGGTCCTGCTGATCGTCGCCGATCCAGGCGACGTGGCCGTCGGGGCGTAGCAGGACGCACGGAACATCCAGTACCGCAGTGGGATCCGCGAGGTAATCGACCCGGTCTGACCAGCCGCCGACGGTCAGGCGTTCGGTGCGGTCCAGCAGCAGGCCGCGGCCGCGATGCAGCAGACCGTAGAGGTGGCCCTGTTTCACGTCGATGTCGCGCAGGCGGCGGCCGAGCAGGTCGGGGCCTTCGCCGAAGTCGTAGCGGATGCCGATCGCGGTGATCTTCTCGATCAGATAGCGGTTCACCTCGTCGAAGTCCATCAGTTCGGTGAGCAGCCTGCGCACGGCCTGCGGACCCGGTTCGGTGGACTGCAGTTCCATCTGGGCGCGGGTGTTGTCCAGCACGTCCTCGGCGACCGGATGACGTTCGGCCTGATAGGTGTCCAGCAGTGTTTCCGGCGCCCAGCCGCGGATCTGTGCGGCCAGTTTCCAGCCGAGGTTGAATGCGTCCTGAACGCCCAGGTTGAGGCCCTGTCCGCCGGTGGGTGGATGGATGTGTGCCGCATCGCCGGCCAGTAGCACCCGCCCGACCCGATAACGTTCGGCTAGCCGGGTGGCATCCCCGAAGCGGGACATCCAGCGCGGGGAGTGCACGCCGAAATCGGTTCCGGCGATGGTGCGCAACTGTTGTTTGAAATCCTCGAGGGTGGGCGGTTCCGCGCGGTCGCTAACTCCCGCGGCGGGGACTACGACGCTATAGACCCCTTCGCCGAAGGGCCGGAGCCAGAATCGCTGATGGGTCTCGCGGATTTCGGTCACCTTGGCGGCGATCTCCTCCTGCGGCACACCCACTTCCATCTCGCCCATCAGCGTCTCGGTCCGCGAGGGCTCGCCGGGGAAGCCGACACCGAGCAGTTTACGCACCGTACTGCGCCCGCCGTCACAGCCGACGAGGTAGCGCGAACGCAGCTGTTCCCCGTCGGCCAGCTCGACGGTCACACCCTCGTCGTCCTGCTCGAAACCGGCGACCGCGCAACCGCGCCGGACCTGCGCACCCAGTTCGATCGCATGTTCTTCGAGCAGATGTTCGATGACCGGCTGCGGGATGCCCAGCAGATAGGCGTACGCGGAATCCAGGCCCTCGGGCGCGGGTTTGGGGATGGCGGCGAAGAAACCGCCGGCCGGACGCTGTCTTCCATGCTGAAGAATGCGATCCAGCAGTCCGCGCATCGCCATCAGCTCGAGACTGCGAATATGCAGACCGACTATGCGGACGAACGACGCGGGCTCGGTTTCCTTCTCCAGAACGAGTACCCGCACATCGTGCAGCCGCAGTTCGGCGGCCAGCATCGCACCGGTCGGCCCGCACCCGGCAATGATCACATCGAAGATGAGGGGCGCGCGATCGGCGCCGGAGGCCGGCGACCAGAGAACTCCGGGGACGTCGCCCACCGTGGAGTCACGCTCGACCCTGTCGTTCGACGGCGGCTCGGCGGTGACCTGCTGAGAGTGCATAGGTGTTGCCTTTCGGGAGTGCCTTGTTGGCGAGGCGCTCCCGGCGACACCTACCTCAATCGCCCGACCGTGACGGGAAGGGGGAGCACCCACATCGATACAGCGTTCATGGGTCTCACCTCCTCGGGCGGTGTCACGGTCGACTGCAAGCTACAAGCCCGAGCATCATCCCGTCCAATCCTTTCCCGGCCACGTGATCACGACTCCAAACGGGCCCGTGCGGTTGCAGAGCGAATCCGGCGTGGCGGCCCGGCTGGTCCCGGTCACGGTCGACGGTCTGATCCTGGCTGCCCCCGAGGCGGACTGGATCTCGGAAGGCGCTGCCCTCATCGTCGTAGCCGGACGTCGCGTAGCCGATGAGGTTCACGCCGTCGCGTCGGCGAATCGTCTCGGCGATCACTCGGATGTAGGAGGTGTGTTCGGTTTGCGGGACCAGTCTCACTTGGCTTACCCGAAGATCTCCTCCAGCGGTTCCAACTTGCGGGAATCCTGCCTTCTCGCAAGTTGGTGCAGTCTCATCGTGGCGCAACAGATTTGGATTTTTGAATTTTATTTTCTAGAAAATCGAAATGCTAGACTGCTGGTGTGACTGCAGAGAACAGCGTGGTGACGCCTTGTAAGCACTGTGGGGCGCCGATCGAGCAGCGGCGGGGGAGAGGGCGGCCCAAGGCGTACTGTCCGGAGAAGGACTGTCAGGCGGCTGCCAAGCGGGAGCGGGAGTTCCGCCGTGCCACGCCCGGGCTGGAAGGGGCGCTGGCCAGGGCCGAGCAGTTGTACGACCGGATGGAGAGCGGGCTGACCGCGGCCATCGAACCGCTGGCTCGGGCGTTGGCCGATGAGCTGAGCCCGGCCGGCGTCGAGGCGAAGCTGAGCGCGGTGCAGGCTGAGGCGCACACTCGCATCGCCATAGCGCGTACTGAGCGTGAGCAGGCGTTCGAGCAGGTACGCCTGGCGCGCGAGGCCGCCGAGCACGCCCGCAGGCAGACGGCCGAGATGCGGGAGCGGCTCGAAGAGGCGGAGAACGAGCGGGAGACCGCGCTGAGCGATGCCGAGCGGGCACGGGAGCAGGCGTTGGCGGCCCTGCGCGAGGCCTCGAGCACCGAACGGCAGGCGCTGCAGACGGCAGAGGAGGCGCAGCGGCGGGCGGATCTGGCCGAGAAGCGGGCCGAGGAGGCGGTGCACCAGGTCGAGCTGACGGAACAGGCCCGGGATCAGGCGGTTCAGGAGCTGGCCGAGCGGGTGGAGTCGGCAGAAGGGACTGTTGCCGAGGTCCGGGTCCAGGCCGAGAAGAGTGTCGCGGAGGCTCAGGGGGTGGCCGACAGGAGTGTTGCTGAGGCGCGGGCGCTCGTCGTACAGGCTGAAGAGGGTGCTGAGCGGGCTCGGGAGGAGGCGGTGGCCGCCGTACGGGGGCGTGAGCGGGTCGAGCGTGAGGTGGTCGGCGCGAAGGCGCGGGAGGAGGCGGCGGTGCAGGAGCGGGAGCGGGCCGTGGAGCGGGCCGTCAAGGCCGAGCGGGCCGCCGCGGAGGCCGAGCGCGATCGCGCGGTGGCGCTGAAGGACGCCGCGCGGGCGGCGGCCGAGGTGGAGCGGATGGCGGGGAAGGTGGCGGAGGTCGAGGAGGAGGCCGCCGCGGCGCTCGCCCGTGAGCGGAAAGCCGTCTCACGGGAGAAGTCTCGGGCCGATGCCGCGGTCAAGGAGCATGACCGGCTGCGGGCGGACCTGACAGCGGAGGGCGATCAGTTGCGGGCAGCGCTGCGGTCGGAAGGCGACCAGTTGCGGGCGGAGCTGAAGGTGGAGCGGGTGCGGCTTGAGGATCTGCGGGCCGAGCTGGAAGCGGCCCGCGCGGAGGCGGCTCAGTTGCGAGAACGGGCGGTGGCAGCGGAACTGCGTTCTGCCTAGAGCGGGATCTCGGTCAGCTTGAATGCGGCCACCGCCAGCATGGGCTCTCACGGCCGGGCGGGCGACCTTGTGACCAGGACATCGCAAGCCAGCCCCCAGCAGTGGCCTAACCTGGCGTCAACTCGATGTCTGGACCTCAGCCGGCGGCAACCCGCTCGTCCCTGCGGACGCGCTGGCCGGGGAGGGTTGAAATTGCGGCCGGAGGGAGCATCCGAACGAAGAGTCCCGTTAGCAGGCGCCCCAGCTAACTACTTGATTCTCCGCTCGACCGGGTTGGGGGGACTGCCCTACTTTCGGCGTCTGCGGGCTGTTCGTGGTGACCGGCGGACCAGCGACCAGGGCGAGCCGCAGCTTGGTCTCGTCCGCGCTACCGGGCACGGTAGTCATGATCACAATCTTGCACTCGGAGTCACCCTCTGTCAGCACATCACAGTCCACCGTGACCGGTCCCACCGAGGGGTGCTCGATCGTTTTGTGGTCCTCGCGATGAGCGGCCACCGTACCCATCGCCCAGAGTTCGGCGAACCGTTGGTTGCCCGCACTCAATACGCGGATCAGCTCTGCCAGGCGCGCGTCGTGAGGGAAGCGGCCGGTGGCGCGGCGCAGGTCGGACACGACAGCGACGTCGATGGCGTCCCTGTCCAGTTCGGTCACAGGCCATAGCGCGAGGCGAGCGGGACCTGCACCCACCGGGAACCTGTCACGGGCGAAATTGCGCAGCTGCGGTGGCGACGACGAGGAATCGCCCAGCAGCGCAGCCCAACTGCGATTCCACCAGATCAGCTGCCAATCCGCCGCGAACACAGCGACCGCGACGTCCCCGAGCCGGGTGAGCACACGGTGAACGCCGGGTGGGATGTGGTCAGAGATCGCGCCGTCCGCCGGCGGTACGAGACGGGCCAACCGATACAGATGATCCCGCTCGGTGATGGTCAGCTGCAGGGCACGGGTGAGGGTGCTGAAACGGATGGCCTTGGCTTGGATGGAGCTCGTCCCAACGGCTGGCGTTCGCTCCCCTCGGTGAGTCAGCGCAGGTCGGCGACTACATCGTTGGATTCACGGCTGTTGCTACCGGACCTCTGGGTCCGTTGCTGCGGACCTCGCGCGAGAACGTAGACGAACAGGACCGCCATGGCTACTGCGCCTGCCCACATGGCCTGCTGCCAGCCGTCGACGAAGGACTCTTGGGCGGCTCGGGTCAGAGCCTGCGCCTGGGGGCCGACCCCGTCGGCGGCCGCGAGGGCGTTGGCGACGCCCTCGCGGGCGGTGTCGGCGGCGTCCTCCGGCACTCCGTCGAGCCGGGAGTCGATGGCGCCGCGGTAGCCGGCGGTCAGGACCGCTCCGAGCAGCGCGACACCGAGCGCGGTGCCGAACTCCCGGGTGACGTCGTTGAGCGCGGACGCGACACCTTGACGCTCACGCGGCAAGGCGGTGGTGATGGCCTCGGTGGAGGGCGTCATCGTCAAGCCCATACCGAGTCCCATGGCGAGCATGCCGGGGAGGATGGAGAGGTAGCCGCCGTCGACGGAGACGAAGGTGGCCATGAGGACCAGCCCCGCGCCGCCCAGGAAGATCCCTGAGGCCATCGTCGAGCGGCTCCCGATGCGCGCGGCTACCTGCGGGGCGAGGCCGGAGGCGAACATCATCAGCAGCGCCATCGGCATGAGCGCCAGGGTGGAGCGAAGGCCGGACCAGCCGACCACCGCCTGGAAGTACGGGAAGAGGACCACGAAGATCCCTGCCTGCACGCCGAAGACCGTCAAGAGCGACACGGAACCGCTCGCTAGGCCTCGCTCGCGGAACAGGCGGACGTCGAGGAGTGGAGCCTGTCGGCGCAGCTCCCATGCGACGAATCCGACAGCGGCGATGACGCCGACGAGGAGGCTCAGTAGCGTCGCGGGCGCGGTCCAGCCTCGTTCGGGGCCCTCGTGGAGGAAGAAGACGAGCCCGACCACCGCGACCACGGACGACAGCGAACCGACGGCGTCGAACCCGTGCCCTGATGCCTCGCGCGAGTTCGGGATGGATCGCAGCGCCATGATGATGGCGACGACGACGAACACGACCGGCAGGACGAAGAGCCACCGCCAGCTCGCCAGGTCGACCAGGACGGCCGACAGGTACATCCCCAAGATGCCTCCACCGCCGGCGACGCCGGTCCACACGCCGATCGCCTTGGAGCGCTCCTCGTCCGGGAAGGTCGAGGTGATGACGGCGAGGGTGACCGGCATGATCATCGCTGCGCCTACACCGCTCAGGAAACGCGCAGCGAGCATGATCTCGGACGACGTGGCAAGGCCGGCCGCCGCACTCGCTATTCCGAAGACGAGCAGGCCTGCGAGCAGCACCGGCCTGCGGCCCCACCGGTCGCCCATCGCGCCGAGCGGCAGGAGCAACGCGGCCAGACTGATGGTGTAGATGTTGATGAACCACAAGACCTCGGTTTGCGAGGCGTCGAACGCGACGGTGAGCTCTGGCTGGGCGACGTTCAGCCCGGACACCGAAGCGATGACCGCCATGAGCGCGATGCAGACCCCGACCAAGATCGTACGTCGTTGTCGTGGATCTTGGATGGTCGGGTCGGGGGCTCCCGCGTCTGAGGACCGGTTCGTACTCATGGGATTCCTTTTAAGAAGGCAAGGGGAATCGGCGCCGGAGCAGCAGGCCCTGGCGCTGTCGGATGGTGTGATTACCGGCGTCGGGTGGCGCGCACGACGACATCGTGGAGGGGGACCGTTCCGTCCCCGTGGCCGGTGAGCGTGCGGAGGTGCTCTTCGGCGGTGACGATCTCCCACTCCATGCCGTCCATGCGCGCGGTGATGGCCGCGGAGGTGGCCGACGCTTCGGCAGGAGGGTGGTGCCCGTGGCCGGTAGCGCCCGGGGTGTGCAGGTGCCCCACGATGAGCAGCGTGCCGTCGGCAGCCACCCATCCGGCGATGCGGTCGTAGAACTCCAGCTGAGGCATCGCCGGGTGGGCGTAGTGGGTCATGACCAGGTCGAACTGCGCGCCCGGGCTCCAGACGCTCAGATCCGCCTCAACCCACTGCAAGCGCTCGGGGGCCCCGCTCGTCGCCGCGCGCTCGGCAGCGCGAGCAAGGGCCTCGGACGAGATGTCGGCTGCGGTGACGTGCCAGCCGTGGGAGGCAAGCCAGATCGCCTCGGCACCGCCGCCGCACCCCGCATCCAGTGCCGTGCCCGGTGTCAGGCCGCTGGTCTCACGAGCGAGGTACGGGTTCGGCGGGTTGCCGCCCATAGATCCGGGGCCCCCAGCTCCCCCCTGTTGCCAGTGCTGCTCCCAGAAGTCCTTGTCGAATCCGTGCGTCATAGGTCGTCCTCCTCGTTCGCGATGATCTCTCCGCAGTAGCCGGTGCCCTCGTCGCGGCCACGTGCCGACAGCTCCGCCGGGCTCACCCGCGCCGACAGATCGTGCACTCCCTCTTCGGGTGCGTTCCTCGGTTCGTTCTTCATGGTGCTGATGGGGGAGTCGGATGTGCAAACGTTGTTGCCGAATGGCAAAATGGAGGGGTGGATGAAGCCATTGACCGCACTCTTGACGCTGTCGGCCCGAGGTTGAAACGCCTTCGGCTGCATCGAGACGTCACGCTCGCCGACCTCGCGGCGGAGACCGGCATCTCCACCAGCACCTTGTCCCGGCTCGAGGCGGGCCTGCGACGTCCCACGCTCGAACAGCTGCTTCCGCTTGCTCGCGCCTACGGGGTCACAATCGACGAGCTCGTCGATGCGCCGCCGACCGGCGACCCCCGCATCAATCTGCGTCCCATCCCCTCCAGCGACGGCTCGGTCATCCTGCCGCTGACCCGTAGGCCAGGAGGAATCCAGGCCTACAAGTTCGTCCTCCCGACTGGAAGCGACGACGCCGAACCCGACCTACGCACCCACGAGGGCTACGACTGGGCCTATGTCCTCAACGGAACGCTCCGCCTTGTACTCGGGGAACACGACCTCATCCTCAAGCCCGGGGAGGCCGCGGAGTTCGACACGCGCACCCCGCACTGGTTCGGAGCCACCAGCGCTGGTCCCGTCGAGTTCCTGAGTCTCATCGGGAAACAAGGCGAACGCACGCACGTCCGTGCGGCACCGAGACATGGCCCGGCCGAGTAAGAAAGTTCAGGGACCTCACAAGAAGTAGCGATCCTGGGAACTGCCCGCTCGTGCACGACGGTTCTCGTCCACGCGCTGGAAGTCTCTGCGGGACTGCACGAGCCGTCGGCCGGCTGATCGAGGAGGCCCCCAGCCGCCGCACCGCGGCCGCCTCTCACTTCTCCCTGATCCGAAACAGCCGCTCCGTTTCCCTGCCTACCGTAGTACGCGTTCTCCGTCGGCCAGACCCAGAAAGATGATCATGTTCGCAGTGCGGTTCGACCGGTTCGGTCCCCTGAAGTGCTCACCGTAGGTCCGTTCGAGCCGCACGCGGGTTCCGGCGAGGTACGTGTCAGAGTCGAAGCCGCCGGGGTCTCGCCGGTCGATGTCGCGCTGCGGGCCGGTCTGTCACCGTCGAGCGAGAAGATCGCGCTGCCCCACGTCCCAGGGGTGGACGCGGCCGGCATGATCGACGAGGTCGGCGCGCATCACCGGCGGACGGCCGAGACGTACGCCGCGGGCGCGGGCGGCGGCCAGGCCCTCATGAGTGCCTTCCACGATCAGCTCGTGCCGAAGGAACGGTGGTGGGGGTGGCGCGGATTGAGATCGCTTCACCGTCAGCGGCGCAGGCTGTCGATGATCAGATCCAGCAGCCGTTCGGCCTGCTTCTCACCGGCCGGGCCGGGTGACACTCGCCACACGCAGCCCATCATCAGCAGCACGTCGTCGGGATCGAGGTCGGGCCGGATGGTGCCGTCCGCCTCGCCCGCGCGCAGGATCACGGCTATCGCGCCGATCACCGGGCCGTACGTTTCGTTGGTGACGGCGTCGTGGGTTGCGGCGGTGAGCGCGTCGCCGAGCCCGCGCTTGATGGCGATGTAGCTCGCGAGTCGCTGGAACCACCGCCGCAACGCGATGAGCGGTGGTTCGGTGCGCAGCAGCTCGGGCGCCCAGTCGGCCAGCTTGTGCACCTCGGCACGGAACACCTCCAGCACCAACGACTCGCGGTTGGGGAAGTGCCGGTAGAGGGTGCCCGGGCCGACGCCGGCGCGCTTGGCGATCGAGTTCAGTGAGGCGTCGCCGTCCTCGGTCAACGCCTCCCGCGCGACGCTGAGGATCCGCTCCCGGTTCTGCTGGGCGTCACTTCGCTGCGGCATGGCGCAAACCACCCCTTTCGTGTGGGTCGGTTGCTAAGCGGAGACATCTCCGGTAGCGTCTCCTCCGTACGGAGACCTCTCCGTTTCGGTGAAGGCTAGCAGATCCGGAGACAGTGATGGAGTACGTGAAGCTCGGCGCCACCGGTCTGGACGTGTCCCCGATCGCGATCGGCGCGATGACCTACGGCGAGCCCGACCGCGGTCACCCGGTGTGGTCGCTGCCCGAGGAACAGTCCCGGCCGCTCATCAAGCACGCCCTGGAGCAGGGCATCAACTTCTTCGACACGGCCAACTTGTACTCTTACGGCTCCAGCGAGGAGATCCTCGGCCGAGCGCTGCGCGACTTCGCGAACCGCGACGACGTGGTGATCGCGACCAAGCTGCGGCATCCGATGCGGTCGGGCCCCAACGGCAAGGGCCTGTCCCGCAAGGCGATCATGACCGAGATCGACCACAGCCTGCGCCGGCTGGGCACCGATTACGTGGACCTGTACCAGATCCACCGCAACGACCCGAGCACGCCGCTCGAGGAGACTCTGGAGGCACTGCACGACCTGGTCAAGGCCGGTAAGGTGCGCTACCTCGGCGCCTCATCCATGCACGCGTGGGAGTTCAGTAAGGCGCTGCACACCCAGCGGGCCAACGGCTGGGCACGGTTCGTGTCCATGCAGGACCACTACAACCTGCTCGCCCGCGAGGAGGAGCGGGAAATGCTCCCGCTGTGCGCCGACGAGGGCGTCGGCACCATCGTGTGGAGCCCGCTGGCGCGCGGCCGGCTGGCCCGAGCCTGGGACGACACCGCCACCCCCCGGTCACAGACCGACGGCGGCTACGCCGACATGCTCTACTCCACACCGGACAGCGACCGGCAGATCATCGACGCCGTCGGCGCCGTCGCCGAAGTCCGGGGCGTCAGCCGCGCCCAGGTGGCGCTGGCCTGGCTGCGGACCAACCCGGTCGTCACCGCCCCGCTGGTCGGCGCGAACACCACCCGGCACATCGACGAGGGCGTGGCGTCGCTGGACGTCGAGCTGACAGCTGAGGAGATCACCCAACTGGAGCGGCCGTACACGCCGAGGTACGACCTCCAGGGCATTTCCAGCGACGCCGAATTGCAGCGGATCATGGCCCGGATTCCGGGATACACCACCGCATCCTGAATCCCGTTCAGCGACCTCGGCGTCCACGGCCCCGAACACGCCTTCGGAACAGGACATGGGTGCCGTCAACCGAACGGGCCATGGGCTGCCAAACCCGGAAGCTTCCTAGCCTGACCTTCTGAAATGCCGAAGCGCCTGGCGCGGATCTATGGGCATGGAACGTCCGCCGCTTCGCATGGATGAACTCATCGACCACTGGACTGTGCTGAGCGATGAGGTCGGCCTGGTCAGCGCGAAGCAGGAAGGCACTCGTCTGGCCTTTGCGCTGCTGCTGAAGTACTTCACGCAGCACGGGCGCTTCCCGCGCGGGCGGGCGGAGTTTCCTGACGAGGTGGTCGACTACGTTGCGAGGCAGGCCAAGACGTCGGCCGGCAGCTTGGCCTGTACGACTGGTCAGGTCGGACGATCGAGCGTCATCGCAGCGAGATCCGCGACCACCTCGGCTTTCGGGAGTGCTCGGTTGCCGATGGCGACAAGCTGACCGACTGGCTGGCCGTGAACGTCGCGCCGCTGGAGCGCCGTCCCCCTGATCGACATCCTCAAGGAAGCGATCCTGCGCACCGGCTGCCTGGCCAAGGTGACCGCAGCGACCGGCACCGGCCACATGAGCCCCGAAGTGCTCGCCGAACGGCTCATGCTGGTCATCTACGCCTACGGCACCAACTGCGGCATCCGACAGATGATCTCCGGCGCGCACGCCCACAGGGAGGAGGACCTGCGCTACGTCCGCCGCCGCTACCTGACCCCGGAGATGGCCCGCACCATCGCGGTCGAGATCGCCAACGCCACCTTCGCCGCCCGTGATGCCGGGCTGTGGGGGCAGGACTCCACCGCGGTCGCCTCCGACTCCACCCACTTCCGCGCGTGGGATCAGAACCTGTTCACCGAGTGGCACTCCCCTCCGCAGGGCCTTCAAGAAGCCCTTCAAAAACCTGGAGTGTCCAACAACCTCAGACCACCGATTTCTGACATGATCCGGGGCCATGGCCGCCCTCGAACCGGCCGACCGCCCGGACCTCCTCGTCGCCGAGCCGCTCGTCCGCACCGAAATCAAGATCGGATACGCCCGGGTATCGACCGGCGGCCAGAAGCTCGAACGGCAGATCGACGCACTCACCGCAGCCGGGTGCCGGAAGATCTTCGCGGACAAGAAGTCCGGCAAGAACGGGGTCGACTTTGACTTCCTCATCGCCCCGTTGAGCTTTCGCCGCCTGCTGGTGGACGGCACCGACGACAAGGGATTACATCCACCGGCTCGCCGTCGCCACCGCCGCTGTGCTCAAGGCCGCGCGAACGGGTTGACCGGCCCTCCCAGGGTGCGGAAGATCTCCAGCGAGGCGGCGATCTTCTTGTTGAGGGGCAGAGCATATAGGCCGGAAAGGACTGATAGAGCTGGTCAGAGGCCATCGCAGCGCCTTCGTTCCTGCTGATCAAGGGCACACGGCTGGACTCTCCCACATTGGGAGGCCCCATGCTGGGGGCATGGACGAGGAGCTGCTGCCGATCGGGCAGTTCGCCAGGCTCGGTCGGCTGAGCATCAAACAGCTGCGGCACTACGCCCAGCTCGGACTGCTGGTGCCCGCGTACGTGGACGAGCACACCGGATACCGCTACTACCGGCACGAGCAGGCGCGCGATGCGCTGTCGATTGGGCTGCTGCGCTCGCTCGACGTCCCGCTCGCCGTCATCGCGCAGGTGCTTTCCGGTACGGCCGGTGTCCTGGAGGGGATGCACGAGCGGCTGGAAGCCGAGCTGGCTAAGCGCCGATCGACGCTGGCCGCCCTGGAGCGCGTCATGGCGGAGGGCCTGCCGTCCACTCCCGTCACGGTGGTCACAGAACCAGCGCGGCGCGTGGCGGTGGCCGCAGCGACGGCGGCGGACCCGTCAGACGTCGGCCGGGCCACCTCGGCTGCCATCGCCAGGCTGCGGGCTGAGCCGTCGGCCGCCGCTCCCGAGCTCATCGGCCTGTTCCCGCTCGACCTCGGCGAGCCCGTCACCGTCACCGTTGCTTTGGTCAGCGAAAAGCCGGTGGCGGGGGCCGAGCTCGACGTGCTGCCAGGCGGCCGGTTCGCCAGCGCCACCCACGTCGGCCCCTACGACCAGATCGGGCTGACCGCGTACGCGCTGCTGTCCTGGTGCGCCGAGCGGTTCTTCCCCGTCCGCGGCCCGATCCGTGAGGTGTACGTGTCCGACCCGGCAACCACCCCGCCCGATCGGCTGATCACCCACCTGATGATTCCTTTGGAGGAGCTATGACACTGCAATTGGTCCACTGCGACCCCGTCACCTGCCTCAACGTTACCGGCATGGGCGAGCCCGGCGGCGCCGAGCACGTCTCGGCTATCGGCGCCCTTTACGCCGTGGCCTCCGCCATGGGCGGCCCCGCAGGGCCGCTGGAGGGCCGTTGGTGGGTGGAGGACACCTCTCGGCCGCCGCTGGAGGTGCCGCGCGATCAGTGGCGGTGGCATCTGCTGCTGCCGCTGCCTGACGTACCCGAGCCCGGGGTGGCCGAGGCGGCGCGTGAGCAGGCACGCGCGTCCGGCGCGGCCGTCGACCGCGTCCAGGTCGTCACCTTCGCCGAGGGCGAGTGCGTGGAGTTGCTCCACGAGGGGCCCTACACCGAGGAGAAGGCGTCGCTCGACGTGATGGAGGCGTTCATGGCCGAGCACGGTCTGGTGCGCAACGGGCTGCACCACGAGATCTACCTGACCGATCTCACCGATCCTGAGCCCAAGACGATGCTCAGGCAGCCGGTGGCGCACCCCGCCGGGTGATCAGCCCGCTACCGTCACCGAGAGCGGGTGGGCCGCCAGACTCCGGGCGTCGCCCCTGGCGGTCACCTGCTCTCGGGTCGGACGCTCGCCATTGTGGCTTTGGGCTCACCTTGGGTGGACCCCTCACGAACCGTGCCCGCTCTGTCGGCGCAAGCCGCTCCGTCGCATGGCGCACGGTGATGCGCGGGAGCTCGTCGAGATGCCGGTGGAGGAAGGCCACCATCAGCGGCTCGTCCCGGCGGCCGATCTCCCGCAGCATCCAGCCGAGCGCTTTGTGGATCAACGGTTCCGGATCCTGACGCAACGTCTGCACCAGGCGGAACGTCGGCTCGAAGCACCCCTCACGGATCAGCGCCAGCGTGGCGAGCACCGCGATCCTGCGGTCCCAAAGCCATGGCGCCCATGTCGTTGTCGCCGATGAGGCCGCCTTCGGCGTCGACGCCGTGGCGCGGTTCTGCCGTCAGCGGCTCGCGGTGTACAAGGTCCCCTCCGTGTTCAAGATCGAGAGTAATTTGCCCAGGAACGCGACGGGCAAGGTCCGCAAGAACCTGCTCGTCGCCACGGTGGGATAGACCGCACACAGGTTCTCAGCTGGTGGCGCGCCAGGTGAGGGAGAGGCCGGTGGCGGCGCGTTCGGTGCGGATCTCCATCATGCTGCCGAGGATGGTGGCATGGTCGGACACCACGGGCGTGGCGTCGAGCGTGTAGGTGATCCGGGTGCTGACGAGCACCGGGCTGCCCTGCGGCTCGTGGAGGTGGCGGGCGGCGGCGGGGTCGAGCAACCCGGGCCGGACCACCTCGGACGCCCGGGCGACCGTCACTCCCGCGTCGGCGAGGGCCGTGTAGAGGGAGACGGCGGTGAAGTCGCGGTCGCGGATCTGGTCGGCCACCGGCCGGCGGACCCAGGACACCTGGTGTACGGCGGGACGTCCCGCGAACTCGCGGACCCGCTCCAGCCGCAGGGCGGTGTCGCCGGGAGGCAGCCGCAGCTCCGCGGCGATCCGGGCGGGGGCCCGGCGCACCGCCCGCCCGGCCACCGCGGTGCGCACGTCGTGGCCCTGTTTACGCAGGTCGTCGACCAGGCTGCGGAGCGAGTCGAGCTGGTACGCCAGGTGGGGCGGGGCGACGTACGTGCCCCTGCCGGGCTGCTGCACGATCAGCCTCTCGTCGCTGAGCTCCCGCAACGCCTGGCGCAGCGTCATGAGGGTCACCCCGTAGGAGGCGCTCAGCTCCCGTTGCGGCGGCAGGGCCTCACCGGGGGCGTAGTGTCCCGACCGGATCTTCGCGGCGAGGTCGGCGGCGATGGCGCGGTATCTCGCCTCGTGCCCGGGGTCGGGGGTCATCGTGGTCGGTCACACTCCTGGTCGAGGGCTTGCCGCAGGGTCGCGAGGAAGGCCCGCAGGTCGTCCGGCCCAGCCCCGTCGAGCACCCGCCGCATGACCGCGGCGCCGACCACCACGCCGTCGGCGTGCCGGCGGGCTTCGCGTGCCTGGTCCGGGGTGGAAATGCCAAATCCTAGCAAGACCGGCCGGTCGGTGACGCGCCTGATCCGCTCGGTGAGCTCCGCCGCCGAAGCGGCGAGGGCGGCCTGCTCACCGGTGGTGCCCATCAGCGACACCGCGTAGACGAATCCGCGGCTGCGGCACGAGATCTCCGCCAGCCGCGGCTGCGGCGTCGCCGGCGACGCCAGCAGGACCAGCTCGATCCCGGCGGCGGCGGCCACGTCCGTCAGCTCGTCCGCCTCGTGCACCGGCAGGTCGGGCACGATCAGGCCGCCGACGCCGGCCCGGCGCAGCGCGGCGCAGAACGCCTTGGGGCCGTCGTGCAGCACCAGGTTGTAGTAGGTGCTGGCGACCAGCGGCACGCCCAGGTCCGGCATGCCGGACAGGTCGGCGAGGATCCGGCGGGTGCTCGCCCCCCGGGCCAGTGCCGTGTCGCTGGCCTGCTGGATGGTAACGCCGTCCAGCGTGGGGTCGGAGAAGGGCAGGCCGACCTCGATCGCGTCCGCCCCGGCGGCGGCGAACGCCCGCAGGTAGTCCGTCCAGCCGGGCGTGATCCCCCCGGTGACGTACGGCATGAGCAGGCCGCGGCCGGTGTCCCGGCGGGCACGCAGGTGGCGTTCGACCGCGCCCGCGGCCAGGGTGGGGTTCGTCACAGCAGTTCCTTCAGGGTTGAGACGTCCTTGTCGCCCCGGCCGGACAACGTCATCAGCACCGTCGATCCTGCGGGCAGTTCGCCGCCGCCCGCCGCGCGGATCACCCAGGCGAGGGCGTGCGCCGATTCGAGCGCCGGGACGATGCCCTCGGTGCGCGCCAGCCGTACCGCCGCGCCGACCGCCTCGTCGTCGGTCACCGTGACGTAGCGGGCCCGGCCCAGGTCGCGCAGGTGGGCGTGCTCCGGGCCGACTCCCGGGTAGTCGAGCCCGGCGGCGATGGAGTGCGCCTGGGTGATCTGCCCGTCGTCGTCCTGCAGGAACAGCGAGCGGCAGCCGTGCAGGACGCCGAGCCGGCCCCGGGCCGCCCCGGCGCCGCCCTCCGCCTCGACACCGACCAGGCGCGCCGGGGTGTCGGCGAATCCGGCGAACGTGCCGGCCGCGTTGGAGCCGCCGCCGACGCACGCGACCACGTAGTCCGGGACGCCGGTCCGCAGTTCGGCGGCGCACTGCCCGCGGGCCTCGTCGCCGATGACCCGCTGGAACTCCCTGACCATCCACGGGTACGGATCCGGCCCGATGACCGAGCCGACGCAGTAGTGGGAGTCGCCGGTGACGCCCACCCAGTGCCGCATGGCCTCGCTGGTCGCGTCCTTGAGCGTGCGGCTGCCCGTGGTGACCGGGATCACCTCGGCGCCCAGCATGCGCATCCGGAAGACGTTCAACGCCTGCCGCTCGATGTCGCGCTCGCCCATGAAGACCGTGGCCTCGAGCCCGAGCAGCGCGGCGGCGGTCGCGGTGGCCACCCCGTGCTGGCCCGCTCCCGTCTCGGCGATCAGCCTGCGCCGTCCCATCCGCGCGGCGAGCAGGGCCTGGCCCAGCACATTGTTGATCTTGTGTGACCCGGTGTGGGTGAGGTCCTCGCGCTTGAGGTACAGCCGCACGCCCAGCTCCTGCGACAGCCGCCGGGCCGGTGTGAGCGGGGTCGGCCGTCCGGCGTGCAGGGCGAGCAGTTCCGCCAGGGCGCCGCGGAAGCCCGGATCCGCCCGCGCCTCCCGGAACGCCTCGTCCACCTCGCGGCACGCCTCCACCAGGGACTCCGGCGCGTACCGCCCGCCGTACTCGCCGAACCGGCCCCGCGCCCGGGGCTCGCCCATCGTCCCGGGTGCCGGGACGGGCTCACGCCATGGCGACACATCTCGCATCCCACGCTCACCTCATTCTATAACTCTGCACAGAGTTCTATAACAGTGAGTGTGGCATGGACGGCGTGGGACGCGCCACCCCCGGCCGGTCCCGCTCGCCGGCGCGCGGCCGGCGGCGGCGTCGCCCAGGTCATACGACAGGAGCTTCCAGCAGTGCCTCGACCGCGCGTCTGGCATCCCAGGCGGCCTGCGGTGATCCCAGTACGGCCGTCACCATGGCACCGTTGGCCAGCAGGAACACCTGCGAAGCCAGGGACGACGCCGCCCTGGCGAAGTTCCTGGACGAGAACGGCAAGCTGCTATGAGCCCCCAGCGGACATCACGGCGTGACGCGATGGGCTGGACGCAGGCCGAGAACGACGTCGCGGACGTGATGATCTGGCTGCGCTGCAACCACGGGCGCGAGGTCAGCTACGCCGACATCGCCGCCAGAGTCCAGATCGCCAATGGCCACCGGCTGCGGCGGGCCGTCCGCGTGATCGCGGCCAACCGGGGCGACCGCCTGGAGAGGTTCATGCCCTCGACCTTTGGCGTTGAGGAACAGCGCGGGGTTGTCGATGGCGCGGGGCCAGTGGGGGCGTTCTTCCAGCCACTGGTCGAGGTCGGGGCGGAGCTTGGGGTGGATCTGCAGGGTGCGGATCTTGCCGTTTTTGCCGTAGATGCGCAGTTCGGCCTTGCGGCGCCCGGGCCGCGCTTCGTAATCTCGGAAGCGGGTTCGGGGTCGTGAGAACCCGCGCTGAGCGCAATCTCGGAACTCTTGCGAATGGCGGCTGCAGGTGGACACCGCGGTGTGCGGACATTGACGGACGGTCGTTTTGATCACTTCGACGGTGACACCAGGCCGGCCTCGTAGGCGAGGATGAGGAGCTGGACCCGGTCACGCGCGTCGAGCTTGGTCAGCAGCCGGCCCACGTACGCCTTGACGGTGGCGACGCTGATGACCAGTTCGGCGGCTATTTCCATGTTGGTCAAGCCCCGCGCGATCAGGGTGAGGACCTCGCGTTCGCGCTCCGTGACGCCCTCCAGCCCTCGCGGTGCCGGATTGGGAGCGGGGCGGTCGGCGAACGATCAGCCGCCGGGTGACGCCTGGTGCGATCAGGGCATCGCCGGCGGCCACGGCTCGGATCGCGATGAGGATGTCGTCCAGGGCCATGTCCTTGACGAGGAACCCGGACGGTGGTGACCTCGTCCACCAGCTGCTGCTCGACGCCCGCGCCGATTTACTGCCGCTTGGTGGAGATGACGTAGAAGCCCATGTGCTGAGCCATGCGGTTGGTCAAATAGTGCGCCTGGCGGCGGACCAGGACCGGAAGGAAGGCCCGCTGCGGATGGGCGATCTGCAACGCGGCCGCCTTATGCAGCAGTTAGTGAGACCGGAAGGGCCGGGTTCCCTCATTCGCCTGCCGGGCTGTCCCAGCCAGAGACGAACCATCGGACTGCTCCAGTGGCTGGATCGTACAACCGCCGGTTGATGGTGCCGATGTTGCCTCCGTAGACGTGGATCCCGACGGTGGGCTCGTCGCCGACGGCCGCGACGGCGTGGACGTCGTCGTCGGTCGTACAGCACACGGTGACCTGCCCGCGTTCCCACACCTGCTCACCGGCCGGCGTCAGGGCTGTGCCCGACGCAGACGCCACGGGCTTGACGTAGCGGAGCTCGCGTTCGGCTCCCGCGTAGATTCCGACGACACCCCACGTCTCGTGTCCGTGCACAGGAGTGCGTTGACCTACGTTCCAGACCACGGACGCAAGTGACCAGCTGTCGTCGGGGGCGATGTAGAGCGGGTACGTGACATGACGCTCGTTCGACGGCCGGGTGACCTCCGGGGGAAGCCGGTAGTCGCTGGCCAACAGACCGGACAACAGGGCCGCGACCTGCTTCGTGATCTCGTACTCGTCGTCGATGCTGCTGACCAACGACGCCACGTCCTTGATGAAGGTGTCCAAGGTCTCCACTCTCCTACGGCTCGGTTGCGTTCGCAGTCACCGGCTCTTGGCGGTGAACGTCAGGTGAGTGACGCCACTGGGCGTGGAAACCGCCTCGATGTTGTATGCGTCCTCCAGCGACTCCAGGCCGTCCCAGAGCCGGACACCGCGGCCGAGCAGGATCGGGACCTGGACGACGTGCATGTGATCGACCAGCCCCTCGGTGAGGAAGTCGCGTATGACAGAAGGCCCGCCGCCGAGACGCACGTCCTGGCCACCGGCCGCCTCGCGGGCCCTCTTGAGCGCCTCGGCGGGTGAGGCGTCCAGGAAGTGGAACGTGGTGCCGCCCTCCATCTCGATCGATGGCCGCGGCCGGTGGGCGAGCACGAAGACCGGCGTATGGAACGGCGGGTTGGCGCCCCACGCGCCCTTGTAGTCGGGGTCGTCCTGCCAACCCGGCGGGCCGAACTTGCCGGCGCCCATGATCTCGGCGCCGATGCCGGGACCGTGCATCGCAGCGAACGCGTGGTCGGCGCCGCCACTGCCGCCCCGGCCGCCGCCCATCTCATGCCAGAACCGGGTGGCGAACATCCACTCGTGCAGGCGTTCGCCGGCGTGCCCGAACGGGGCGTCGGGGGCCTGACCGGCGCCGGTAGCGAAGCCATCGAGCGAGATCGAGAAGTTGTGAACTCGTACGTCGGACATCAGAGTGCTCCTTCGATGGTGAGCTTCCTGGTGGACATCAGCATGAACCAATAGATTAATGACGTCTAATGCTAATATTGCGACCATCTCATCGATATCCTCGATGAATGGTCAACCTGATCCATCTCAAGGTTCTGGCCGCGGTGGCGCGACATGGGTCCGTGACCGAAGCGGCAAAAGAGCTGCACTACTCGCAATCGTCGGTCAGTCACCACCTGGCACGCTTGGAAGCGGCCACCGGCGCCAAGCTCATCCAGCGCGTCGGCCGCGGGATCCGATTGACCCCGGAAGGGCAACTGCTGGCCATCCGGGCCAGCGAGATCGTGGGACGGGTCGACGCGGCCACCAGCGAGCTGGCAGCACAGGTCGGCTTGCAGGCCGGGCGAGTCCGCCTGGCCGCCAACGCGTCGGCGCTGAGCACGATCGTGCCCAAGGCGGCCGCCACGCTGGCCCAGGCGCACCCGGGACTCGAGCTGAGCCTGATCGACCGTCACCCGGTCGAAGCGCTACAGATGCTGCGACACGGCGAGACCGACATCGCCCTCATCTTCCAGCACGCCGACGCCCCACTCGAAGAAGAAGAAGAGGGATTCCGCCTCGTCCACCTCTGCGACGACCCGATCTACCTCGTAAGCCGGCAACCCGACGACAGCATCGCCAACCATCGCCACTCCGCCTGGATCGGCGGTTGCCAACGGTGCCAGAACGAGCTGAACGCCGTGTGCCGGCAAGAAGGCTTCACCCCACGCATCGCATCACTCAGCGACGACATGGTCGTCGTGCAAGCCCTCGTCGCCGCCGGCAAAGGCGTCACCACCCTGCCCGGACTCGCGCTGCAAGCCCACCGCCGCCCCGACGTTCACACCACCGAACTCACCGGCTCCCCCCGCCAGATCTACGCCGTCACCTACGGCGATCCACCCGACCCGCCCGCCGTCGCCGCCGTGCTGGCGACTCTTACCGAGGCAGCCAAGTGAGCGACGTCGAATGCGCTGACGACGTCCCTCCACTGACGGTCAGGGCCCAACGGTGAGGTCGTCGGAGTGTCTTGCTTCAAGACGGGCCTATTGACTGGTCGGGCGTCCATCAGTGCGCCACTGGTTGCTGTGGGGGCGACAATTGAGGCCAGCCTGCAGGCGAGTCCTCCCAGGTTTCCTGCCGGCCGTACACGGTCATGTCCAGCAGACCGTAGCTGGGCGCCATCGGCTCCAGGCCCCGGCTGCTGGTCCAGTAGGTCTCGAACACTCTGCTGCCGTCTCGCAGGTAGCACACGAGCCCCGGTCGAGGTGTCTCAGCCGAGGCTCAAGCATGTCTGTCGGCTCCCCGCCCCCGGGAAGCCGTCCGGCTGGCCGCCCTGTGGGGTGAGGGCACCACCGCAGTGGCCTCGGACTCCACCCACTTCTCGGCGGCTCGTGATAACTCCGCACTCGGCCGGTTCTGGCCGGATGCGCTCGGCTGGAACGTCACGGCGACGAAGCCGGCGAGACCAACGTCGAACCCGAGGGCTTCGCCTATCCCGACCCCATCGCCGTCCGCATCGACTTCCTTCGCGTCCCGGAACCCCAAAACGGTGAAGAACCGCGTGCACATCGACCTCGCCACCACCTCTGCGGCCCATCAGGCGGACCTGGTCGCGCGCCTTCAGGATCTCGGCGCGACGCCCGTCGACGTGGGCCAGGGTGACGTCCCGTGGACGGTCCTCGCCGACCCGGAGGGCAACGAGTTCTGCGTCCTCACCCCGCGCTGACGCGGAGCCTCTTCATCTGCGGGTCGTACAACGGCTCCTCGGCGACGTCGTCGGCATCTTCCCGCACAGCGAGGCCATCGTCCGCCTGGTCGGCGCCGTTCCGGCCGAGCAGAACGACGAATGGACCGAAGCGACGCGCACCGCTGGACGCTGGCCGCACGGGCGTCCGGCGTCACGGTGCGGCGCGCGGCCGAGCTGGGCGAGGTGAGCCCGGACACGGTCAACGAGTGGACCCAGGCGGCGCGAGCGGCGGCTCTGGACCAGGTCCGGCACAGGATGAGGCAGGCGGCCGACCCCCGTCGGCGCGGGCCTACCTCGGCTTCCGCTTCACCGAGAGCTGGATACCCATCGACGGACAGACTGGGAGCCGTAAGGTGCGGCTGTTCGCCGAGAACCCCCTGGCCCGCGCGGCCATCCTGGAGGCGGCGTACGAGACGGTGCTGGCCGCCCACCCGGGCCTGGCGCCCGAGGTGAAGCTGGCGTCGTCCGCGGCCGACGCCAGCGTGACGATTGCGGCCGCTGCGTCGCCGGCGGCGTGGATGCGCGACGTCATTGCGGCCTGCGACCCGGCGCCGGTTGACGGGGTGATGGTCGGCCTCGACCTGGCCGCCCGGATGCTGCTGGCCGGGGAAGCGCGGTGAGTGCCGCGAAGCTGGCCCGATGCCAGTGCCCGACTCGGACCGCCGAACTCCGCGCCTGCCACCGGACCGCCACGGCGGAGGACCTCCGCTGCGACATCTGCCGCTTCGGCTGCCGGGCCACGTTGGTCGCCGGCGAGCACCTCGTTCCGCACGCCGCGTCGCTGGACTACCGGCCGCCGCGCCACTCCGCCTACGAGCAGCGATGGAGGCACTGACCATGACCGGCTACTCCGATGATCAGAAGAAGCCGCGCGGCTTCGCCCCGTCACTACTCAGCGCGGCCACCGAGCTGCTGGAGCGCGTGGGCGAGCTGCCGCCGCTGTCCGTCACCTGCAACATCGCGTCTGTGCTCGCCGGTGTCCTGGCCACTCCGGCGTCCCTGGCCGCCAGCGAGGACGACCAGAGCGCCGTGGTGCACGGCATCGCACGGGCGATGCGATGGCCCTGCCGACAGGAGGACCTCGACGGCGGCGGCGCGCTCAGGGCCCGCCTGAGCGTCGTCGACCGGGCCACCATGGCGCAGGTCCGCGAGGTCGTCATGACCGTCCCGGACGACGGCTGGTCAGGCTACGGCGGTACCGGTGTGCTGCCGACAGGGACCGACCTCACGGTGAGCATCGGCCGCTACTGAACACCCGTCCCGATAACGGTCATTTTCGGGACGGCGACGGAGCCCCTCTGCCAAAGGCCGCCAGACCGGCGCGGTGCCCCGCGCCGGTCTGGCACCTCGCGCCGGCGGGCTTGATCGGCTACTGCCATCAGGGCTGGCCGGTCATGCCGCTGCCGCAGCCGGTGGCGTGCCGCTCACCGCACCGACGTGCCGGGCGCGATACCAGAGAGCGATCCCCAGGGCCGCGCCCCAGAGCAGGGCCAGCGACACCAGCAAGCCATAAAGCAGCACGCCAGGAAACAAGCTGGGCCGCAGGAACTGGGCGAGCGCGGCGGCGAACGTCACCGCGCCCACCACCATCCCGCTCCAGCCCAGCCAGGTCGGGTAGCCCGCCAGCGCCAGCGCCCGGCCGAACAAGACCAGTGGCAGGCCCCAAAGGAGACTGATCGCGATCACCGAAGGGCCCTGCAGGGCGGTGAAGACCGTGCGGGCGGCATCGACGAGGTCGGCTTGGCCGGTCGGTGAGGCGCCTTGCCATGCCTCGGCCAGGGTCTGGCCGGCCCGGCCGTCGGTGGCGAAGTCGGTGGCAAAGACCGCGGACCCCACCAGCGCGCTGGCCGTGCCCAACCGGCCCAGCAGCACGGCGGCCGGCTGCTGCAGCGTGCCGGCCAGCGCGACGAACCCGGCTGCGGCGATCACGACACCCACGAGAGCGCCCAGATGGACGCCGGCATAGAACGGGTGGGAGGCGATGAAACGCAGCGCGGCCTCTGGGTCGGCCGCCGGCAGGTCGCCGTGGGCCAGGCGAGAGACGAACGCGGTCACGCTACCGACGATCAGGCAGATCGCGGCGGTCTTCAGGTAGAGCCGATGCTCAGTCATGAGATCTCCAGCAGGGATTCGGGGTGCGGGGCTGCTCCTCGCGGCCCGTGATGATGGCCGCACCGCCTCACAGGTCAAGATCGTTCGTCCTCGGCTTCGCCGCCGGGGGTGGTGGTGTCGAGGTTCTCGTGCAGGGAGGTGAAGCCGATCTCGCGCTTGCGGAGTTCGCCGACCGTGGTGATGAGGTCGGCCAGGGATCGGCCGTAACGGTCGAGTGAGGGCACGACCAGGGTGTCGCCCTCGTTCAGGAAGGCGTGGCAGGCGGCGAGCTCGGGCCGCTCGGCGCTCTTGCCGCACTTCTTGTCGGCGAAGACGCTCCGGCATCCGGCTGCCTTGAGCGCGTCGAGTTGGCGTTCGAGGTTCTGCCCGGCGGTGGAGACGCGGGCGTAGCCGATGCGGATCTCGCTGCGGTCGGCGGGTGGCTGCAGGGCGTCGGTCACGCCCGCAATCCTCTCAACAAACGGAACCCCCACCCTGCTATCCGATCCGGGGGGTAACGAGGTGATCGCGTTCGTCCGTCTGGGTGAGCAGCCCGCGCTGGTCTGCGTCGCGGATCCGCGGGGAGAGTTGCTTGCCGACCAGGTCGAACAGGGCGAAGTTCGTGAGGGTGGCGCCGTGGGTGTCGGTGGCGTGCTCGAAGACCGGCAGGTCGGTAGCGTTGCCGAGCAGTCCGTCGAGCACGTAGTGCGACTCGGGCGCGGTCGCGACGATGACCTTCGTGTCGAACGTCGAGTGCTGGTCGGAGACGTGCGTGTAGGTGGAGACGCCTTGGCCGCGGGCGAAATACCGGGACAAATGGTCGGCCGTGATGGACTTGCCCTTGACCGGGAACCGCTGTCCGTCGGAGCTGGAGAGCGTGCCAGCGCCGAAGGTCTGGGTGAGCGGGAGCCGGTGGTGGTAGTTCACGATCGCCGCGTTCGCCGCCTCCAGGGTCTCCGGCCGGAAGTACCACTCCGCGGTCCAGGCGAGTACGTCATACGGCACGCCGCACGACTCCGACATCGCGGTCAGGCCCATGTTGGTGGCCTCGGCAATCACCACGTACAGCAGGTTGCGTTTGAGTTCAGCCGGCCGGTTCACCTTCCCGCCGGCGTGCACGAGGTGATCGGTGAACCCGGTCCGGGCGTCGATCACCACCAGCACCGAGGCCAGCGGTACGCGCGGCAGCATCTGGGCGAGCTCGGTGCACAGCGCGTCGGCCTCAGCCGGGACATCCTCCGCGGTCAGCGGCTCGCCGTCGTCGGTGAGTCGGACCTCGCCTGGGTTGCCCTTCGCGAGCTGGGTCTCCAGATCGACGAGGGCGGTGTGCAACTCGTCGTCGGCCTGGGCGAGCGCGTCAGCGGCCTCACTAGGCTTGCCGACCAGGTGGCAAAACTCCACCTTCTGCGGCGCCCATCGTTCCGGGGTGAGCAGGAACGACGCCGGGTTGGCGTACCGGCGCGAGCCCGGCACATAGATGTCGCCGGAGCGCAGCACGTCGCGCAGGCCAAGCAGCACGGCCAGCTCCCAGTAGTGCCGGTACGCGGTTACGTCCCCGGCCGCCGCGTCGAGGTAGCCGGCCCACTTGGTCGGCACGAACCCGAACGGAGCACCGGCCGGGACCTTGCGGGTACCGGTGAGCTTCTTCGCGATGTCCGGGACGGGGACGCCCTTGTCCTTCAGTGCGAGGGCGAAGGTGAGTGAGTCGTCGTCGATGACCTTCGGCCGTCCGCCGTGGTTGCCCTTGGCGGCGGCGATGACCTGGCCTTCGAGGGTCTTCTCCCGGATGTAGTTGCGCTCGATCTGCCCGGCAACGGCGAGCACGGCGAAGAACATGGCGCCCATGCCGTTGGGGTTGTAGATGCCGGTGAGCGGGCCGGCGAGGAGCTCGAGCTGGATGCCGCCGGCCTGTAGCTCGGCGGACAGCGTCATCAGCTCGGCGGCGTTGCGGGCGAGGCGCTTGAGTTCGTGGACGGCGGCCGCACGCTTCACCGCATGTGTGACAAATGTCATAGCCATGCTATGAACCGCCATCTGTCCCATGTCGTGTCTCAGAACAAGCGCTAACCCTCAAGTAGCCAGCATGCAGTTTGGGGATGCCCCAAGGGACATGCAACGAAGGCGTGTCTCCCCGCCCGCCATCCCCTGATGTAGCAGAGCGCCCTGCACCGTCGTGTGAGCCGGTGTGGCTCACACGAACCACTCGGCACGACAGAAGGGAAACGATCGTGGCAATGAAGTTTGCGCGCACGGCGCGCGTGTGGGGAGCGACCTTGCTGGTCGCCGGTGCGCTGCTGGCGGCGGCGGCACCGGCCTCCGCCGCCACGGAAGCGACGTCACACACCACGGCCGCTACCCAGGCGCTGCCCGCACCCACCCTGGTGTCCGTGCAATGTGCCGGCAGCTGCAACCTGGTCGACACGTTCTGGACCGCGGTTTCCGGCGCGGACCACTACGAGTTCTTCGTCGGCGGACGGTTCCTCGCCGCCGTCACGGGTTCGCCGGTGGGCGGCAACCAGATGTTCTTCGAGTTCATGTCGTCGGACCCGTTTGACCCCCGCCAGACATGGACCGTTCGCGCCGTGGACGCCGCCGGCAACGTCTCGCCGATGGGAAACGGCATTAAGCCGATCGAATGCTGCTAGCGCACAGCGGTTGACCACCACGCCAAGAGCCTGTTGGTAACCACAGGTGGTTACCAACAGGCTCTTGGCCCGGGCACGTCAAGGCCCGGCGCTTGGGTAGCCGTCCCAGGGGGCAGAGTTACGGACCGGCTGTGGTGGTGGTGAGGTGGCGGTAGATGGTGGGGCGGGTGACGCCGAATTCGGCGGCGATCTGGGCGACGGTGTAGCGGCGTTTGCCGTCGGTGTCGACCTCTTCGTACATCTCCCGCACGATCTTGGCTTGGCGGGGCGTGAGCTTCGGTCTCTGGCCTGTACCGTGCCACGGCGGGGATGCCGTCGTGCCGGGCGAAGCAGGTGACCAGACCGATCAGGATTCGAGAAGCGCCGGTCAGCGAGCCGCAACTAGCGTGACCGTTATGGACATCACGATTCGCGCGAGCTTCCTCCCGCACGACGACCCGGACGCCTCCCTGGCCTTCTATCGCGACACCCTCGGCTTCGAGGTCGGCAACGACGTCGGATAGGCGGGATGCGCTGGATCACGGCCGGCCCCGCCGACCAGCCCGGCACATTGCTCGTCCTTGGCTATGACCGACCAGAACTCGACCTTCGCCGTGCCGTGCCGGCTGTCGATTTCGCGCCTCGCCGTTCTTCTTGACACGACCGTACACACTGGGTCGATGTGACCCACGACTTCAGGAGTGACCATGACCGGATCTTCCACCCAGGGGATCAAGACCGTGCTGCATCCCGTGTCCGACTTGGCGACGGCCAAGGCGGTGTACGCCGCCCTGCTCGGCGTACCGCCGCAGACCGACGGGTCCTACTACGTCGGCTTTGAGGCCGAGGGCCAGCACATCGGGCTGGTGCCGGGCGGTGGAGCGCAGGGCATGACCGCACCGGTGGCCTACTGGCACGTGCCGGACATCGAGGCGAAGCTGGCCGAGGTGACCGCCGCGGGTGCCACCGTGAAGGAGCCCGCGCACGACGTCGGTGGCGGCCGCCTGGTGGCCACCGTCACCGACCCCGATGGCAATGTCCTCGGGCTGCTTCAAGACCGATGAGTGCCGACCCCCGCTCCCGCGCTCAGCGTCGTCGCGACACCGAGCATCGGCTCACCCACGACATCGATGGCTGGGTGGCCAGTGCCTCGGCGGACGGTGCGCCGTATCTGGTGCCGCTGTCCTTCGACTGGGACGGCGAGGTACTGCTGGTGGCCACGCCGACGGACAGCCCGACCGGCAGGAACCTGGCCGCCACCCGAACCGTTCGGCTGGGGCTGGGCCACACCCGAGACGTGTCCATGATCGAGGGCGAAGTCGAGGTCCTCGAGATCGACGCGCTGCCGCAGCAGCGGGGTGACCGGTTCGCCGCGCGCACCGGCTTCGACCCGCGTGCGCTGGCCACGCCGTACCGCTGGTTCCGCATCTCCCCGCGCCGCATCCAGGCTTGGCGTGAGGTGAACGAGCTGCCCGACCGCGAGCTGATGCGCGACGGCCGCTGGTTGGTCTGACGCCTCGGCCGACACCGCCGATCAGGTAAACAGGAGACCGCAACAACGAAGGATAACCAGACGTACTGCTCGAAGCTGGTCAGATCGAGCCAGGCGACGCCGACGGAGACCGCGAAGGCGGTCTGCCCAACAGATGGAGACACGATGAGCATGGCCACGAGGACGGACACGCAGTCGCCTGCGCTGCACGTTGCCGACAGCCACGATCTGATCCGCGTGCACGGCGCGCGCGAGAACAACCTCAAGGACGTCAGCGTCGAGATCCCGAAGCGCCGGCTGACGGTGTTCACCGGCGTCTCCGGCTCGGGCAAGAGCTCGCTGGTGTTCAGCACGATCGCCGCGGAGTCGCAGCGGCTGATCAACGAGACCTACAGCGCCTTCGTGCAGGGCTTCATGCCGACGCTGGCGCGGCCCGAGGTCGACGTACTCGAAGGGCTGACGACCGCGATCATCGTCGACCAGCAGCGGATGGGTGCCGACCCCCGCTCCACGGTCGGCACCGCCACCGACGCCAACGCGATGTTGCGCATCCTCTTCAGCCGACTCGGGCAGCCGCACATCGGCCCGCCCAGCGCGTTCGCCTTCAACGTCCCCTCAGTCCGGGCGAGCGGTGCGATCACGGTCGAACGCGGTGACAGCAAAACCGTGAGACAGACCTTCACCCGCACCGGCGGCATGTGTACGCGCTGCGAAGGCCGGGGCACGGTCTCCGATATCGACCTCACCCAGCTCTACGACGACTCCAAATCGCTCGCCGAGGGCGCGTTCACCATCCCCGGCTGGAAGTCCGACAACTTCTGGACGGTGCGGGTCTACGCCGAGTCGGGCTTCCTCGACCCGGACAAGCCGATCCGCGACTTCACCAAGAAGGAGATGCACGACTTCCTCTACCGGGAGCCGACCAAGGTGAAGGTCGAGGGCGTGAACCTCACCTACGAGGGGCTGATCCCCAAGATCCAGAAGTCGTTCCTGTCCAAGGACAAGGAGGCGATGCAGCCGCACATCCGGGCCTTCGTGGAGCGGGCGGTCACCTTCACCGCCTGTCCCGAGTGCGGCGGCACCCGGCTGAGCGAGGCGGCCCGGTCGTCACGGATCGGCGGGATCAACATCGCCGATGCGTGCGCGATGCAGATCAGCGACCTGGCCGAATGGGTCCGTGGACTCGACGAGCCGTCGGTGGCGCCGTTGCTCGCCAAGCTGCTGCACACCCTCGACTCGTTCGTGGAGATCGGGCTGGGCTACCTCTCGCTCGAACGGCCGGCGGGCACGCTGTCGGGCGGCGAGGCACAGCGCGTCAAGATGATCCGCCACCTCGGCTCCTCGCTCACCGACACCACCTACGTCTTCGACGAGCCCACCATCGGCCTGCACCCCCATGACATCCAGCGGATGAACGACCTGCTGCTGCGGCTGCGGGACAAGGGCAACACGGTGCTCGTCGTGGAGCACAAGCCGGAGACGATCGCGATCGCCGACCACGTCGTCGACCTCGGCCCCGGCGCCGGTACGGCGGGCGGCACCGTCTGCTTCGAGGGCACCGTCGAGGGGCTGCGGGCCGGCGGCACCATCACCGGCCGCCATTTCGACGACCGGGCCGCCCTCAAGGAGACGGTGCGAAAGTCCACCGGCACGCTGGAGATCCGCGGCGCGACGGCGAACAACCTGCGCGACGTCGACGTCGACGTCCCGCTCGGGGTGCTCGCCGTCGTCACCGGTGTCGCCGGCTCCGGCAAGAGCTCGCTCGTGCACGGGTCGATCCCCTCCGGCGCGGGTGTGGTGTCGATCGATCAGGGCGCGATCCGCGGCTCGCGACGGAGCAACCCGGCGACGTACACCGGACTGCTCGACCCGATCCGCAAGGCGTTCGCGAAGGCCAACGGCGTGAAGCCGGCGCTGTTCAGCGCCAACTCCGAGGGCGCCTGCCCCAACTGCAACGGCGCCGGCGTCATCTACACCGACCTGGCGATCATGGCTGGCGTCGCCACCATCTGCGAGGAGTGCGAGGGCAAGCGGTTCCAGGCATCGGTGCTGGACCACCACCTCGGCGGCCGCGACATCAGCGAGGTGCTCGCGATGTCGGTGACCGAGGCCGAGGAGTTCTTCGGCGCCGGCCAGGCGCGCACGCCGGCCGCGCACGCCATCCTCAACCGGCTCGCCGACGTCGGGCTCGGCTACCTCAGCCTCGGCCAGCCGCTCACCACGCTGTCCGGCGGCGAGCGGCAGCGGCTCAAGCTGGCCACCCGCATGGCCGAGAAGGGCGGCGTCTACGTCCTCGACGAGCCGACCACCGGCCTCCACCTCGCCGACGTCGAGCAGCTGCTCGGCCTGCTCGACCGGCTCGTCGACTCCGGCAAGTCGGTCATCGTCATCGAGCACCACCAGGCGGTCATGGCACACGCCGACTGGATCATCGACCTCGGCCCCGGCGCCGGCCACGACGGCGGCCGGATCGTCTTCGAGGGCACACCCGCCGACCTCGTCGCCGCCCGCTCCACCCTCACCGGCGAGCACCTCGCGGCCTACATAGGCACCTGACCGAGGCGCTCGCGGACATCGTGAGACGAGTTCTCTCATCTGATCCGAAATCCGAGAGTCTTGAGGCAGGCGGCGGCGAACCCGGCCCGATTCTCACCCTGGAAGGGCCAGGCCAGGCCCCGAGGTGCTTCAGCGCGTTTGCGGGCCCCCAGCCCGCGCGTCGCCAGGAGGTGATCGACCGGATGGTCAGAATCTGACTCGTCCGGTTTCGAGGTTCATCGTGACACTCCAGGTGCGTACGTCGTTCTGGTGATGCGAACACTGTACGCAGACAGGATCTATGTGCGCAACTTCCGGATCGCCTGGCGTACGACCTCGGCCTGGGCGGGGGCGAGCCCGTCGAGGAACGGTTCGACCACCGCCGGGTCCCACTCCGGCGGGAGATCGACCCTCAGGTGCTCCAGGCTGTATCCGGCGAGCATCTCGGCCAGCGGCGCCACCCTCGGGTCGTCCGGCTCGGCCCCGGCCAGCTCGTCGAGCCTGCGGTAGAAGTCGTGGCCCCGGGCCGCCGTCTCGGGATCGGCGGCCGGCGACCCGAGCAGCGCGGACGTGCCGTCCCTCGTGATGGTGTCCATCAGCACCAGCAGGTCGCGATCCCAGGCCGCCGCCTTCGACGCGGGGACGTGCACCACCCGCAGGAAGGCCACCAGGTCGGGTGAGGCGGTGTCGTCCGGGCCCAGCGTCCCGTCCTCGGCCCGATCGAGCACCTCGGCCAGCCGCGACCGCCTGACCTGGATCTCCCGCTCCTGCCTGGCCAGGTCCGCGTCGATCTCCGCGAGGATCTCGGGCAGCTCCCTGGACCGGTCGTCCGCGATGATGTCACGCGCCTCGTCCAGGCTCAGGCCCAGCTCGACCAGGCGGCGGACGCGGGCCAGGGCGATGGCGTCGCGCATGCCGTACTCGCGGTAGCCGTTGGCCAGGCGGGGCGGCTCCGGCAGGACGCCCTGGTGGTGGCAGTAGCGCACCGTCCGGGTGGACACTCCGAGCAGCGCGGCGAGCTCTCCGATCCGCATGCCCCCAGTTAAGACGTTGACGCCGCGTCAACGTCAAACCGGGTGCAACCAAAGAGCCGGTTCGCGCGTCCGAATAAATGGGTGGCATTCGCCGAATGCCCCCGGCTACCGTTGGACCCATCGGGCGGGAAGAACCGCCCCCGCAAATGCCAGGGAAAGGCCAGTCATGCGATTCGCAGCCGCCGCGCTCGAGCCGGAACGGCGCCTCTATCGCCGCTCCGCGGCGCTCGGCTGCGCCCTCATCAGGCAGGCTTCGGGATAATCCTCGCGAAGGACCATCCGGAGGCCGCCAGGTACGCACCAGGCGGCCTTTCTCTTTGTCCTGCCCGGATACTGAAAACTGCACAGCGGAAACACCAAGGGCTGATGGTGAAAAGGCATCACACCTGCCTTGCAAGCAGGAGTTCAGGTTTCGAGATCCTGTCGGTCCACGCCGCAGAGGCCGAACTGGTAAGGCAGCTGGCTTCCACCCAGCAGGACGGGGTTCGAGTCCCCGCTGCGGCTCTGAGGCGTCCGTGGCCCAATGGCAGAGGCACCGGTCTAAGGAGCCGGACGGTGCGGGTTCGAATCCCGCCGGACGTACGAAAGGCAAGCCCCGTTGGTCTAGCGGTCAGGACGCCCGGCTTTCAACCGGGAAATCGCCGGTTCGAGTCCGGTACGGGGTACGACCGCCATTTTCCAGGCCCTATAGCTCAATGGGATAGAGCGCCGGTTTACGAAGCCGGGTCTGTTGCAGGTTCGAGTCCTGCTGGGGCTGCGTTTTTGCACATTGCGCGAGCTGGGCACCTTGGGGAGCCCACCCGGCTGTAAACCGGACGCTTCGGCTGTGGCGGTTCGACTCCGTCCTCGCGCACGAGCCGCCTCGACACATATGGGGGCCGGGGCGGCCTTGGCGCGGTTCGCCGGTTGCGGAGGTAGGCCTGCAAAGCTTGTCCGAGCGAGTTCGACTCTCGCCTGCGCCTCTGGTCCCGTACGGGCTTGACAGCTTTCGCGGGATATGTCTCTAATAGCGGTCGCGTCGCGTGTCGCCGCCCGGGAGGACGGGGGTGGCATGGAGGCGCCGAATTCAAGGGGATGACGCCGCCGTGTCTACACACTTCATCGGTCGTGCCTGAGCGCACAAGCCCCGCGCGTCGTCCCATGCCCTCGGCGGTGTTGTAAACCCGCGTGCGTCGGCATGCCGTGCGGGTTTCCCATGTCATCATCCAATCCCGCCTGGAGCGAAAACTCAGCATGCCCATCGACTTCAACCAGCAGATCATTGAGGAATTCCGCGCCAACAGGGGCCAGGTCGGCGGCCCCTTCGAAGGAGGCAGGCTGCTCCTTCTGACGACCGTCGGAGCGAAGACGGGCGCACGCCGTACGACGCCGCTCGGCTACCTGCCCGACGGCGACCGCATCCTGATCATCGCCTCGGCCGGCGGCGCGCCCGCGCACCCGGCCTGGTACCACAACCTGCTCGCCAACCCGCAGGTCACCGTCGAGGACGGCGTCTTCACCTTCCAGGCGAAGGCGGTCGTGCTGGAGGGCGAGGAACGCGAGCGCATGTTCGCCCGGGCCGTGGAGGCCGATCCCGGCTGGGGCGACTACGAGGCCAGGTCCGGCAGGACCCTGCCCGTGGTCGCGCTCATCCCGATCGACGCCGGGCCGTCCGCCGGCCCCATGGGCGATGTGCTCAGGACGCTGCACGACGCCTTCCGCAGGGAGCTGGCCCTGATCCGCGGGGAGGTCGCCGCCTCGGGGCCGCGCCTGGGCGCGCAGCTGCGCGTCAACTGCCTGACCCTGTGCCAGGGCCTGCACGTGCACCATTCGCGCGAGGACGGCTACATGTTCCCCGCGCTGGAGGACCGCTATCCGGAGCTCGCCCCGGTGATGGAACGGCTGCGCGCCGAGCACGTCGTCGTGCAGCGGCTCCTCGAACAACTCCAGGCCCTCCTGGCCGCCGACGACCTCTCGCCGGAGGCGCTCCTGAGCGAGGTGAACGAACTCACCCGGCGGCTCGAAGCCCACCTGGACTACGAGGAGGAGCAGCTCGTACCGCTGCTGAACTGATCCGCGGAACTGTCGGTCCCGCCCGCCATGATGAGGCCATGACCGACGCACCCCCTCTCACCGAGCTGGCCGACGCCACGGCCTACGCCGAGGCCGTCCAGCTGGCCGTCGACTCCGCCGCGGCCTACTACGCCGACGGCACCTCCACGCTCGACGACGACTCCTACGACCGGCTGGTGCGCGGCATCACCGCCTTCGAGGAGGCGCACCCCGAGCAGGTGCTGCTCACCTCGCCGACGGGCAAGGTGGCCGGCGGTGCCGTGGTGGGCGACGTGCCGCACATCGTGCCCATGCTGAGCCTGGACAACGTGTTCGGCGCCGAGCAGCTCGCGGACTGGGCGGCCTCGCTGGTGCGCAGGCTCGGCCGCCCGGTGACGGCGTGGAGTGTGGAGCCCAAGCTCGACGGGCTGGCGATCTCCGCCCGTTACCGGCACGGCCGCCTGGCCCAGCTGGTCACCCGGGGCGACGGCAGTGCGGGCGAGGACGTCTCGCATGCCATCGGCACCATCGTGGGCCTGCCAGAGCGGCTGGCCGATCCGGTCACGGTGGAGTTGCGGGGTGAGGTGATGATGACGGCGTCGCAGTTCGAGGAGGCGTGCGCCAAGCGGCGGGCGCACGACGGCACCACGTTCGCCAATCCGCGCAGCGCGGCGGCGGGCACGTTGCGGGCGCAGGATCGGCCTTACACCTGCGAGTTGACGTTCTTCGGCTACGGCGTGCTGCCGCCGCCCGGCGACGATTCCGAGCTGGCGGTGCGGCTTCGAGAGTCGCCGCACAGCGACATCATGGGGTGGGTGGCCGGGCAGGGGGTGGGGACCACGGCGGTCACCGCCGTGCCCGGCATCGTAGCCGCCACGCTGGAGCAGGTGCGGCAGCGGGTGGAGGAGATCGCGGCGGCGCGGCAGGAGCTGCCGTTCGGCATCGACGGCATCGTGATCAAGTGCGACCTGGCGGCCGACCAGGCCGAGGCGGGGTTCAGCTCGCGGGCGCCGCGCTGGGCGGTCGCCTATAAGCTGCCGGCCACGGAAAAGATCACCAAGCTGGTCGACGTGGTGTGGAACACCGGGCGCACCGGCGTCATCGCCCCGAGCGCCGTGCTGGAGCCCGTGGAGCTTGACGGCAGCATCGTCGTGGCCGCGACCCTGCACAACGTCGCCGACATCGCCCGCCGCGGGCTGATGCTGGGCGACAGCGTGGTCGTCTACAAGGCGGGCGACGTGATCCCGCGGGTCGAGGCGCCCGTCGTGCACCTGCGCACCGGGGAGGAGCGGCCGATCCCGATCCCGCAGGTCTGCCCGTCGTGCGGCGGCGCCATCGACACCTCCCAGGAGCGGTGGCGGTGCGTACGCGGCCGCGAATGCCGGGTGATCGCCTCCATCGGCTACGCGGTCGGCCGCGAGCAGCTCGACATCGAGGGCCTGGCGGAAAACCGCATCCTCCAGCTCCTCGACGCGGGCTTGATCGCGGACTTCGGAGACCTGTTCTTCCTGACCCGCGAGCAGGTGCTCGGCCTGGAGCGCATGGGCGAGACCAGCACCGCCAACCTGCTGGCCGCCATCGAGCGGGCCAAGAGCCAGCCGCTGAGCAGGGTGTTCTGCGCGCTGGGCGTACGCGGCACCGGCCGTTCGATGAGCCGCCGCATCGCCCGGCATTTCGCCACCATGGATGCCATCCGGGCAGCCGACGCGGAGGCGATGCAGGCGGTGGACGGGATCGGCGCGGAGAAGGCGCCGGTCGTGGTCGCCGAGCTGGTCGAGATCGGCCCGCTCATCGACAAGCTCATCAGGGCCGGGGTCAACATGACCGAGCCGGGCGTCACCCCGGCCGCCGGCGAGCCCGGCGAGCCCGTCGCGTCCGGGCTGCCGCTGACAGCGATGTCCGTCGTGGTCACCGGCGCGATGACGGGACCGCTGGAGTCGCTGTCGCGCAACGAGATGAACGAGCTGATCGAGCGCGCGGGCGGCCGGGCCTCCTCGAGCGTGTCGGCGAAGACGTCGATGCTGGTGGCGGGGGAGAAGGCGGGCTCCAAACGGGCCAAGGCGGAGAGTCTGGGGGTCCGGATCGTCAGCCCGGAGGAGTTCGCGGCCCAGGTGAGCGCGTTCCTGTGACAGCAGAGGCGAACGCACCGGCATCGCCGTGGAGACCTGGGCGTTACCCGCCGCCGACGTGCCATCCCGCCTCTCGCGGGCCGTCCTGACCACCGTGCACGAGGCCCTGTCGAACGTCGAGCGCCATGGCGGCGCCGGCACCGTGTCGATCGCGGTGACCGTCGGCGGCAACGGGCTGCGCCTGACGATCAGCGACAACGGCACGGGCCTGGCCGACAGGCAGGCGGGGCGGGGGATCGTGTCATCAGGCGCCTGTCATGCTGGACAGTCCCGGATGTGGGATATATTCCCGGATATGAGACAAGCCGAGGAGGTGGAGGCCCGGCTGGCGGAGCGGCTGGCGGAGCTGCGCGTCGAGCGGGGCTGGTCGTTGGACGAGCTGGCGAGCCGGGCCGGGATCAGCCGTTCGACGTTGTCGCGGCTGGAACGGGGGGAGATCAGCCCTACGGCCACGCTGCTGGGCAAGCTGTGCGCGGTCTATGAGCGGACGATGTCGCGGTTGCTGGCCGAGGTGGAGTCCGAGCCGCCGCAGGTCGTACGCGCGGGGGCGCAGGCGGTGTGGCGGGACGAGGCGTCGGGGTTCGTCCGCCGCTCGGTGTCGCCGCCGCATCCGGGCCTGCGGGGCGAGGTCGTGGAGGGCACCCTGCGGCCGGGGGCGGACATCTCCTACGACGAACCGCCGGTGCCCGGCCTTGAGCAGCACATCTGGGTGCTGGAGGGGGCGGTGGAGATCACCGCCAACGGCCACGTGGACACCGTCGAGGCGGGCGACTGCCTGCGCTTCCGGCTGTGGGGAGCCTCCCGCTTCCGCTGCCCCGGCCCCGATCCGGTGCGGTACGCACTCCTGATCGTCCTGCCCTGACCCCCGAGCGGTCGGCCTATCCAACCCGCCTGCCCCTGACCCGCCGAGCCGAGGAATCGAATGCACACCATCGACCGCCTGTCCGCCGAGGAATTCGACGCCAGCGTCAAGGACCTCGCGAACCTCCTGGTCGACGCCGTGGACAGCGGCGCGTCCGTGGGCTTCCTGACGCCGTTCGGCCATGAGGCGGCTGCCGCCTGGTGGCGGGCCCAGGCCCCGGCGGTGGCCGACGGCAGCCTCGTGGTCTGGACCTGCCGCGACGGCTCCGGCATCAACGCCACCGTCAGCCTGGCCCTGGCGCGCAAGCCCAACGCCCGCCACCGCGCCGAGATCGTCAAGCTCATGGTCCACCGCGACGCCCGCGGCCAGGGCCTGTCCCGCGCCCTGCTGGCCGCCGCCGAGCGGGGCGCGCTCGCGGCCGGGGCCGGCCTGCTGCTCCTGGACACCGAGACCGGCAGCACCGCCGAGCACGTCTACCTCACCGGTGGCTGGACCCGCTACGGCATCGTCCCCGACTACGCCGGATCCCCTGACGGCACCCTCCAGGACTGCAGCTTCTTCTACAAACACCTCACTGCGGCCGGCTGAGGCCAGGTGAGCGCTGTGAACCCCTCACAACGCTGCGAGCGGTTCACAACGTCTGGGTCAGGGCGTCGAGATCGGCCAGCCGCTGGGCCGGGACCAGGCGGGCGGCCGTGGCCACGAGCAGCAGCTCGGTGACGGCGATCTCGTGCGCGAGCGGCGCGATCGGCCCGGCCGCCTCGCGCGGCAACCTGATCAGGACCTCCGCCTGCGCGGCCAGCGGCGACTCCCAGGCGTCGGTGACGAGCACCAGCCGCGCGCCCCGGGCGCGGGCGGCGTGCACGAATCGAGCGGTGTCGGGGGAGTAGCGCCGGAAGTCGTAGGCCACGACCACGTCCGCAGCCCCCAGATCGAGTACGGTACGGGCGCGCGCCTGCGCGGAGTCGGGCACCCGCTGCGCACCCGGACGCAGGCTGGCCAGCTGCCGGATCAGATATTCGGCCGCCAGCTCGCTCAGCGGCCCGCCCAGCGCCCACACGGCCCCGGCCTCGGCGAGCAGCGCCGCCCCGGCCTCGAACAACGGCTCGGCGACGGCCGCGAGCGTCCCGTCCAGCCCCGAACGGAGATCCTCGGCCGCCCGCCGAAGCTCGGAAGCTCCGGCCCGGGAGGAGCCCCCAGAAGAGCCTGCCTCGGGGGAGGCGGCCGGAGAGCGCGGGCCAGGTGAGCGGGCGACGAACTCGTGCAGCCGCGACCGTTCCCGCGCCCCATCCCTGACCGCCGCCTGGAAATCCGCGAACCCGCCGAACCCCAGCCGATCGAACAACCGCGAAGCCGTAGGCGGGCTCACCCCCGCCCGCTCGGCCAGCGCGCGCAGCGACCCCAGGGCGGCGAACGGATAGTCGTCGAGCAGCACCCGCACGATCGCCCGCTCCCCGGGCGGCAACTCGGGATAGACGGCACTGAGCCGGGCCTCCACCGCATCGTTCTCCACAATGACAAACGTTACACCATTCCCCGTATACAGATTTACCCGAAACGAATGTTACGGTGCGAGACATGAATACCTGGCATGGTCTGATCGACAGCGACTACCGGCGCTGGCTGCCGGTCACCGCCGACACTCCCTCCATCTCCCTGAACGAGGGCAACACTCCGCTCCTGCGCTCGTCCCACCTGTCCGAGACCACCGGCTGCGACGTCTGGCTGAAGGTCGAGGGCGCCAACCCGACGGGCTCGTTCAAGGACCGCGGCATGACGGTGGCGATCAGCAGGGCGGCCGAAGCCGGCGCCGAGGCGGTCATCTGCGCCTCCACCGGCAACACCAGCGCCTCGGCCGCCGCCTACGCCGCCCGTGCCGGGGTGACGGCCGCCGTGCTCGTCCCCAAGGGCCGGATCGCGCTGGGCAAGCTGAGCCAGGCCGTACGGTACGGCGCCCGCATCGTCGAGATCGACGGCACCTTCGACGACTGCCTGCGCGTCGCCCGCGAACTGGCCGGCCATCACCCGATCGCCCTGGTCAACTCCGTCGGCAACGAGTTGCGCCTGGCCGGCCAGCGGACCGTCGCGTACGAGATCGTGGACGCCCTGGGCGAGGCGCCCGACGTGCACTGCCTGCCGGTTGGCAACGGCGGCAACATCACCGCCACCTGGGGCGGCTACCGCACGTACCAGAGCGCGGGCCTGTCCACCCGGCTGCCGCGGATGTGGGGCTTCCAGGCGGCGGGCGCGGCGCCGCTCGTACACGGCAGCCCTGTCGCCGAGCCCCGGACGGCGGCCACCGCGATCAGCGTCGGCAACCCCGCCACCTGGGACGGCGCCATCGCCGCGCGTGACGAGTCCGGCGGGCTGATCGCCGCGGTGAGCGACGAGCAGATCTTCGCGGCGTACCGGACGCTGGCCAGCCGCGACGGCGTCTTCGCCGAGCCCGCGTCGGCGGCCGGGGTCGCGGGCCTGCTCGACCGGCACGCGCGGGGCGCGCTGGAGCCGGGCCTGCGGATCGTGATCACGCTCAGCGGCAACGGCCTGAAGGACCTGGACGCCTCCCTGCGCGACGGCTACACCTCGACCGAGACCTCCTCGGCCACCGCCGACGTGGCCCGCGCCCTGCGTCTGGCCGCCTGAGTTCCCATGCGCGGCAGGGACGGCGGGTATCCATCGTTCGCAGATGATCGCGCGGAATGTTGTGGGATACCTCCATGCCTGAAGCGCGGCGTTCTGGTGTGGGATCGACCCCATGAAGAGTGACGGGAAGAGGCGCAGGTTCCCCACGGGAGACCTGGCGAGGGTGGCCGTGTTCGCCGCGCTGATCGCGGTGCTGGGCCTGGCTCCTTCGCTGAACGTGTTCGGCAACGTGGTCCCGATCACGCTGCAGACGCTTGGTGTGATGCTGGCGGGCGCGATCCTCGGCACGTGGCGGGGAGCGCTGGCCGTCGCGGTGCTGCTCGTGCTGGTCGCCGCGGGGCTGCCGCTGCTGGCCGGCGGGCGGGGCGGGCTGGCGGTGTTCGCGGGGCCGTCGGCGGGGTTCCTGATCGGCTGGATTCCCGGCGCGGCGGTGACCGGCTGGCTGGTCGAGCGCGCGGGCCGCGACCCGGGGATCGTCCGCCTGGTGGTGGCGTGCCTGGTGGGCGGCATCGGGGTGATCTACCTGTTCGGCATCCCCGTGCAGGCGGTGGTCACCCACGCGTCCCTGGGTACGACGGCGCTGCTCAGCCTCACCTTCCTGCCCGGCGACGTGATCAAGGTGGTGCTGGCGTCCATCGTGGTCAGGGGCACGCAGCGCGCCTACCCGGATGCGGTGCCCGCCGTGTACCAGGAGCGGTTGCGTACCGGCCGGGCGCGTTGACGAGATGCCGGTAGCGCAACATGTGATGCGGCACGCCGCCGAACGCCCTGCCCGGGTGGCGGCGCGCGGCCCGGAGGGCGAGCTGAGCTATGCCGAGCTCGCCGAGAAGATCAACGGAGCCGCCCGGCACCTGCTCGGTCTGGGCATCGGCCCCGGCGCGCTGGTCGCGGTGGGCGTGGCGGACCCGGTGGCGCTGCTCATCGCCGTGCTCGCGGCCGACCTGGCCGGGGCCACGCCGCTGGTGGGCGAGCACACCTGGGACCGCGCGCGGTGGGCTCAGGTGACGGACGCGGTGGACGTGCTCATCGACGAGCCGCTCCCGTATGTGGCGGGTCCCGCCGTGCGGTTCGAGCCGAGGCCGGACGACCGGGCGTGGGCGTGCTTCAGCTCCGGCAGCACCGGCAGGCCCCGTGCCGTGGTACGCACCCGCGCGTCGTGGACGGCCTCCTTCCCGCATCTCAGCGACCTGGCCGGGATCGGCCCCGACGACGTCGTGCTGGTCCCCGGCCCGCTGGTCTCCTCCCTGTACGCCTTCGCCGCCGTGCACACCCTGGCCACCGGCGCGACGGCCATCCTGCCCGGCCACCGGCCATGGAGGTCCCTCGTGGCCCAGGCCACCGTCGTGCATCTGGTCCCGCACCAGTTGCCCGACGTGCTCGAACATCCCGGAACGTTGCGCACGGCGGTCGTCGGCGGCGCGGCGCTGGGCCGGGACGCGCGGGCGGCTGCGGCGAGTGCCGGGGTGAACGTCGTGTCGTACTACGGGGCCACCGAATTGTCGTTCGTGGCCGTGGACGCCGACGGGGGCGGGCTGCGGCCGTTCCCCGGCGTCGAGATCGAGGTCAGAGCGGAGTCCGCGGGCGCGCTCGGCGAGGTGTGGGCGCGCTCGCCGTGGCTGGCCGGCGGCTACCTGGACGACGCGGCCGGACCGCTGCGCCGCGACGAGGCCGGTTGGGTGAGCGTGGGCGACGTGGCGGAGCCGTACCGGGTAGGAGAGGTGTTGCGGCTGCGCGGACGGGGCGGCGGCGCGATCCAGACCGGAGGCGCCACCGTCGTGCCCGAGGACGTCGAGGAGGTGCTCAGGAAGGTACCCGGCGTGGGGGACATCGTGGTGGTCGGCTCGCCGCACCCGCACCTGGGCTCGGTGGTCACGGCGATCATCGAGGGCGCCTCGCCGCCGCCGCGCTCGCTGCTGGAGGCGGTCGCCAGGAGCGGGCTGGACGCGGCGCAACGGCCGCGCCGCTGGTACGCGGTGCCGAGCCTGCCGCGCACCCAGGCGGGCAAACCGGCTCGTGCGCTGGTCGCGGCCCGGCTGGCGGGCGGCGACCCCGACATCCGCCGGCTGGCCTGACATGCGCCGCAGGGACGATCCCGTCATCGTGGCCACCCGCCGCACCCCCATCGGTACGGCCGGGCACGCGTTCAAGGAGCTGAGCGTCGATCGGCTGGCCGGACCCGTGATCGAGGCGGTCACCCGCGACGTCCCCGGGCGGCGGGTGGACGACGTGGTGCTGGGCAACTGCATGGGGCCCGGCGGCAACGTGGCCAGGGTGTCGGCGCTGGCCGCGGGGCTGGGGCAGGAGGTGCCGGGCCTGACGGTGGACCGGCAGTGCGGCAGCGGCCTGGCCGCGATCCTGGTGGCCGGGCAGGCGGTACGCGCGGGGGAGATGGACCTCGTGATCGCCGGAGGGGCGGAGAGCGCCTCGACCGCGCCGCTGCGTACCCGGCGGGGAGAGGCGCAGCCGTACGGCAGGGCGCCTTTCGCGCCGGACGGCCACCCCGACCCCGGCATGGGGCCCGCCGCCGAGGCGCTGGCGGCGGCGCGCGGCGTCAGCAGGGAACGCCAGGACGCCTACGCCTGCCGCAGCCACGCCGGGGCGCTGGCCGCCCGCGCCGCCGGCCGGTTCGACGAGGAGATCGTCGCGATCGGCGGGCGGGCCGAGGATCAGCGGCCGCGGCCGCTGCGGGCGGCGTCGCTGGCCCGGCTGCCTGCGGCGTTCGTGCCGGACGGTACAGTGACGGCCGGTAATTCCTCCCCGGTGAGCGACGGCGCGGCGGTCGTGGCCCTCGTGCCCGAACGGCTGCGCGCCGGCCTGCCGGGGATGCGGCTGGTGGCCGGGGCCGTCGTCGGGTGCGATCCGGCGCTGCCCGGGTGGGGACCGGTGCCCGCCGTGCGGCGGGTGCTGGCGCGTGCGGGGGTGGACATGGGGCGGGTCGCGGCCGTGGAGATCGTGGAGGCGTTCGCGGCGCAGGTGCTGGCCGTGACCGACGCCCTCGAGCTGGATCCGCTCGGCGCGGACGGGGAGCGGGTGTGCCCGGACGGCGGCGCGCTGGCACTCGGCCATCCGTGGGGCGCGACCGGCGCGGTCGTGGTGACCAGGCTGTTCAGCAGGCTCGTCGGCGCAGGCGCCCCGCCGGGAACGCTCGGCCTGGCGGCGGCCGCGGTCGGCGGCGGTCTCGGTGTGGCGGCCCTGTTCGAGGTGGTGTGAGGTGATCGAGTTCGCCGGCGTGCACGTGACGCTCGGGCAGCGGGAGGTGTTGCGCGGCATCACCGCCGCCCTGCCCGAGCGCCGTGTCGGCGTGGTGGGCGCCAACGGCTCGGGCAAGAGCACGCTGGCCCGCCTGGTCAACGGCCTGGCGCTGCCCACCTCGGGCAGCGTCACCGTGCTGGGCCTGGACACCCGCCGGCACGCCGCCAGGATCAGGCGCGGGGTCGGGTTCCTGTTCACCGACCCGGACGCGCAGATCGTGATGCCGACGGTGGCCGAGGACGTGGCCTTCTCCCTGCGCCGCAAGGGCCTGGCGCGCGAGGAGGTGGAGCGGCGCGTGCACGAGGTCCTGACCAGGTACGGACTGGGCGGCCACGCCGACCACCCCGCCCACCACCTGTCGGGAGGCCAGAAGCAGTTGCTCGCCCTGTGCTCGGTGATGGTGCTGGAGCCGGACATCCTGGTCATGGACGAGCCGACCACGCTGCTGGACCTGCGCCACTCCCGCCAGGTCGCCGGCCTGCTGCGCGACATGCCGCAGCAGGTGCTGGTGATCAGCCACGACCTGCCGCTGCTGGCGGACTTCGACCGGGTCCTGGTGCTCGACCAGGGCCGGATCGTCGCCGACGGCATCCCGGAGGAGGCCATCGGCCACTACCGGAAGATCATGTCGTGAACGGGCTCACCGGCGCCTACGTCCCCGGCGCCTCGCCGCTGCACCGGCTGCCCGCGGGCGCCAAGCTGGGCGGGCTGGCCGTGACGTGCACGGTGCTCGTGCTGCTGCGCTCACCGCTGGCGCTGGCCGGGGCGGCGGCCGTCGTGGCCGGACTGTACGCGATCTCGCGGGTGGGCGTGGCAGCGGCGTGGGCGCAGGTCAGGCCGGTGCGCTGGTTCGCTGTGGCGTTGTTCGGGATGCAGTGGGTGTTCGCGGACCTGGAAGGAGCGGTGTCCACGACGGCGCGGGTGGTGCTCGCCGTGGGGCTGGCCGGGCTGGTCACGCTCACCACCCGCACGTCGGCCATGATGGCGGCGCTGGAACGCTGCCTGTCGCCGGCCAGGTTCGTCGGCCTGGACCCGTTCCGGCTGTCGTTGTTGTTGTCGCTGACCGTGCGCAGCGTGCCCGTCGTGGCCGCGCTGGCCACCCGCGTCAGGGAGGCGCAGCGGGCCAGGGGCGTCGAACGCAGCCTGCGCGCCTTCGCCGTGCCGCTCGTGGTCAGCGCGCTCAGGCACGCCGACGCGCTGGGCGAGGCGCTCAGCGCCCGCGGCCTGGACGACTGACCCATTATCCCAGGCTTGACTTATATAAGTACTGCCTGAAATACTCGGGCCGTGCACGCATTCGACGTCCTCGGTGACCCGGTCCGGCGCCGGATCCTGGAGCTGCTGGCAGGTGGCGAGCAGAGCTCCGGCGAGGTCACCGCGGTCATCCAGGGCGAGTTCGGGATCTCCCAGCCGGCCGTCTCCCAGCACCTGCGGGTGTTGCGCGACAACGGGTTCGCCAGTGTACGAGCCCAGGGCACCCGGCGGCTCTACGCCGTCGACCCGGGCCCGCTGCAGGAGGTCGACCTCTGGCTGGACCGTTTTCGCGGCTTCTGGAATCAGCGGCTGGACGCGCTGGCCACGGAGCTGGCCCGCGGCAAACGCGAACGCCGCATGAACGACGACACGAAGGACACCTGATGGACATAGTCGACGAGATCACGCGGGCCCACCGCGAGCTGGCCGGCGACAAGCGCAAGGTCATGGTGCTGCGGCGCCACTACGACGCCGAGGTGGCGGACGTGTGGGGGGCCTGCACCGACGCCGAACGGCTGGGCCGCTGGTTCCTGCCGGTCACCGGCGACCTGCGGGTGGGGGGCACGTACCAGCTCGAAGGCAACGCGGGTGGCGAGATCCTGCAGTGCGAGCCGCCGGAGCTGCTCAAGGTCACCTGGCAGTACGGCGAGGACCCCGGCTTCTCCGAGGTCGAGGTGCGCCTGTCCGCCGACGGCGACGGCACCCTGTTCGAGCTGCGCCACACCGCCGAGGTGGATCCGGAGTTCTGGTCCCAGTACGGCCCCGGCGCGGTCGGCGTGGGCTGGGACCTGGCGCTGCTGGGCCTGGGCCTGCACCTGTCGGGCGGCACGCCGGTCGACGAGGCCACCTTCCACCAGACCGACGAGGGTAGGGGCTTCATCACCGCGAGCAGCCGGGCGTGGGGCGAGGCGCACCACGCCGCGGGCGGCCCGCCGGACGAGGTCGCCGCCGCCGTCGCCAACACCACCGCTTTCTACGCCCCCGAAGAGGAGTCCCCGAGATGACCCAGAAGATCAACACATTCCTCATGTTCCAGAACGGCGACGCCGAGGAGGCGATGACGTTCTACACCTCGCTGTTCGACGACGCGAAGGTGGTCCGCCTGACCCGCTACGGCCCGGGGGAGCAGGGCGCGGAGGGCAAGATCAAAAATGCCGCGTTCACGCTGGCGGGCCAGGAGTACATGTGCTTCGACAGCGACCCCCGGCACGCCTTCACGTTCACGCCGTCGATCTCGCTCTTTGTCGGGTGCGACACCGAGAAGGACCTCGACCGCCTGTACGCGGCCCTGTCCGAGGGCGGCCAGGAGCTGATGCCGCTGAGCTCGTACGGGTTCAGCACCAAGTTCGGCTGGGTCAACGACCGCTTCGGCGTCTCCTGGCAGCTCAACCTGCCCTGACCACCAGGCCAGCGGTCACAGCCAGCCGCGTGACTCGGCCACGCGGACGGCCTCGGCGCGGTTGCGGGCTCCCGTCTTGCCGATGGCCGCGGAGATGTCAGGGGTGCGTCAGCCCGCCGGCCGCACCGCCGCGGGCGCGATGCCGCCCAGCTTGATCAGAAACCGGTCGATCTGCTCCGCCAGCGGCGGCCAGGGGAGATCGGGCTGGTTGACCCGCAGCGACACGGCGCCGTGCACGGCCGACCGGAGATCGAGTGAGACCTCCTCGGCGTCGCCGCCGGTGGCGAGCCCGGCGTCCAGACAGCGCTGGACCGCCGCCGTGGTGCGCTCGGTCAGCTCCTGCTTGAACGCCATGGAGTTGCGCTGGTTGAGCGTGCTCTCGTGGAGCACTTTGTACAGGCCGGGATGCTTGCGCACCCAGTCGCCGAGGAAGTGCAGCCGGCCGCGCAGCCGCGCCACCGGGTCGGCGGAGGCGGACTCGGCCCGCTCGAGGGAGCGCACCAGGTCGCGGTGGCACTGCTCCAGGGCGGCGAGCACGAGCGCGTCCCGGTCGGCGAAGTGGATGTAGACGGAGGTGGCGGCGATGCCGACCTCGCGGGCGACCGCGCGCATCGACAGGGCCTGGTCGTCGGCGAGCTCGTCCAGCAGGTGCTGGGCGGCCGCGACGATGTCCGCGCGCAGCCGCTCGCCCTGCCCCCGGCGGTTGCGGCTGCGAGGGGTGGAGGTCGCGTTCATGGAGGCCATTGTATTGCGACAACCGTTGCACTACCGTCGTAGCGCTACAAGTGTTCAGTTAAGGAAGAAGGCCCATGAACGTCACCAAGACCCTCGACCCGGTGTTCGAGGAGATGAGCGCCGCCACCGACCGCACGGTGTGGGAGGGGATGCCGGAGCTGAGCGCGCGGGAGAAGGTCCTGCTGTGCGTGGTCGCCGACGTCTGCCAGCAGACTCTCGGGCTGCCGTTCGAGGCGCACGTGGCGATGGCGCGCGAGTGCGGCGTGTCCGCCGACGACCTGCGCGAGCTGCTGCGCTTCATCTCCTACGACAGCGGCTACCCGGCCGCGCTGTCGGCGATGGCCCGCCTGGCCGACCTCGAACCCGAGCCCGCGGGGCCCGGCCACGCGGTCAACGCCGACGGCGCGGACAGCCCGATCCCCGCGCCGACCCGGCAGGCCGTACGCAACCTCGACCCCGCCTTCGCCGGCTTCATGGACCTGCAGTCGCGCATGCGCGCGGGCATGGAGCGGCTGAGCGGGCGCGAGCGCGCGTTCGCGACGATGCTCGTCGACGTGCTCTACCAGACGCTGGAGGAGAGCTTCCAGGTGCACGTGGCGCGCGCCCTCCGAGCGGGCGCCACCCCTGAGGAGGTACGCGCCGTCGTGCGCTTCTCCGCCCAGTTCGGCATGACGAAGGCGTGGCGCGGCCTGCGGGCGCTCAACGCCCTGTTCACCGACACGGGAGCCGTCTTCGCCTGACCACCGGCCGCTCGGGCGGCGTGTCCCCGGAGTAGGTTAGTGAACACTCACCTACCCGGAAGGGAGCACGTCACCATGAAGATCGCGGTCTTCGGAGCGACCGGCGGCACCGGGCTCCAGCTCCTGCGCCAGGCACTCGACCTCGCCCACGAGGTCACCGCCGTGGTGCGCGACGCCTCCAGGCTGCCCGCCGACCTGCGCGGGCGCGTGGAGGTCGTCGAGGCCGACGTGATGGACCCCGATGCCGTCGCGCCGGCGGTCGAGGGCCGCGACGCCGTGCTGAGCGCGATGGGCTCGCGCGAAAGGGGCCCCACCACCGTGCACTCGGCCTCCATCGCCTCCATCACGCGGGCCATGGACCGGGTGGGCAGCCGGCGCCTGCTGATGGTGAGCGCCGGCGGCCTGGAGGCGGACGCGGGCGACGGCCCGTTCACACGGTACGTGCTCAAGCCCCTCATCGTGCAGCACCTGTTCCGCCACTCCTATGCGGACCTGGCCGAGGCTGAGCGGTTGTTGCGGGCCGGCGACCTGGACTGGACGATCGTGCGGCCCGCGCGGCTGACGGACGCCGGGCCCACCAACCGCTACCGCACGGCCAGGGACCTCAGCGTCCGGGGCGGCATGAGCACCACCCGCGCCGACCTGGCCGACTGCATGCTGGGGCTGATCGGCGACCGCACATCGGTGCGTCACGTCATCTCGGTGGCCTCGTAGCGGGCCAGGGCCGAGGGATCGCGTTCGGGCGGGCCGGCGGGCCACCAGCGGCCGTCGTGTTCGGTGAAGGGGTACCAGCGGCCGTCGCGGCCGTAGCGCAGTTGCAGGGGGCCGAGGGTCCAGCGGTTGCGCCAGGACTCGACGTGGGGCGGCTGTTCGTCCTCCCATCCGGCTTCGAGCAGCGCCTGCGCTCTGGCCAGGTCCTGCCGGGGCGGCGTCCATGCGGTTTCCAGGACGTCCAGGCCGCCGGCGCCGCCGTACCTCCAGGCCTGGACGGCGGCGCCGAGACCGAGGTCCAGGTCGTGGTCGGCGGCCAGCCGGACGCGGTCCTGGTATTCGGTCAGCTCCGGCAGCCGCCCGCGCAGCAGCAGCTCGCGCGCCCGCCAGGCGGCGGAGGCGGCCAGCACCCCCAGCGCGGTCACGTCCACGCCGGGGGCCGGTTCCAGGGCGGGCGGGGTGTAGGGGACGTCGTACGGCGGCGGCTCGGGCAGCGGTGGCACGCCCATCGCGAACGCCGCACCGGCCGGCACTCCGGACAGCACTGGAGCGGGGGTGTCGCGCTGCTGGAGGGCCTCGATCAGCTCGCGCTGTCCGCGCCCGCGCACCAGGAGCAGCACGAACGGGTCGGCGTCCAGCAGCCACGAGGTCTGGTAGCACAGGGCCGCGGCGTGCTGGCACGGGTGGCCCCAGTCGGGGCAGGAGCACTCAGGCTCCAGGTCGCCGACCGTGGGCAGCAGCGGCACGGCGGCGTCCGCGGCGGCCTCGACCAGGTCGTGCGGCATGTCGCGGTCCAGCAGCGCGGCGATGTGCCCGGCCTTGGCGGCGACCTGGTCCAGGAAACGTTCCCACGCGGCGTCGGTGAGCTGCTCGACGCGTACGACGGTGTCGTAGTCGCTCTCGGCGACGGCGGCGATGCGGCCCGGGCTGACGGTGATGGGGCCGACCTGCCCGGTCTTGGCGTACGCGCGGCCCTTGCGCAGCAGGACCTGGTCCAGCGAGGTGTCCTCCATGGCCTTGACCCAGGCGCGGCCCCACCAGGAGGTGGCGAAGCGGGCGCCGGCGCGTTGCGGGGGGAAGGCGGGGAATCCGCGGGCGGCGTTCATCTGAGCTCCACGAGAGCGGCGAGTTCGGCGTCGGTCAGCTCGGTGAGGGCGGCCTCGCCGGCGGCGAGCACGGCTTCGGCGAGCGAGCGCTTGGCGGCCAGCATCTCGGCGATGCGGTCCTCGATCGTGCCTTCGGTGATCAGGCGATGCACCTGGACCGGCCGCGTCTGGCCGATGCGGTAGGCGCGGTCGGTGGCCTGGTCCTCGACGGCGGGATTCCACCAGCGGTCGTAGTGGATGACGTGGTCGGCGCGGGTGAGGTTCAGGCCGGTGCCGGCGGCCTTGAGCGACAGCAGGAACACCGGCGCCTGCCCGTCCTGGAAACGGCCGACCATCTCCTCGCGGCGGGCGACCGGGGTGCCGCCGTGCAGCAGTTGGGCGGGCACGCCCCGGGAGGCCAGGTGGCGGTCCAGGAGGCGGGCCATGGCGACGTACTGGGTGAACACCAGCACCGCGCCGTCCTCGGCGACGATGGTGTCGACGAGCTCGTCGAGCAGCTCCAGCTTGCCCGAGCGGCCGGGCAGGCGCGGGGTGGCCTCGTGCAGGTACTGGGCGGGATGGTTGCAGATCTGCTTGAGCCCGGTCAGGAGCTTGACGATCAGGCCGCGCCTGGCCATGCCCTGGGCGTCGGCGATCTGGGCCATGATCTCGCGCACCACCGCCTCGTACAGTCCGGCCTGCTCGGTGGTGAGCGCGACGGGCCGGTCGGTCTCGGTCTTGGGCGGCAACTCGGGCGCGATCCCGGGGTCGCTCTTGCGGCGGCGCAGCAGGAACGGCCCCACCAGCCGCGACAGCCGTTCGGCCGCCTGGCTGTCGCCGGATTCGACGGGTTTGGCCCACCGCGCCCTGAACCTGCTCAGCGGGCCGAGCAGTCCCGGCGTGGTCCAGTCGAGGATGGCCCACAGTTCCGACAGGTTGTTCTCCACGGGGGTGCCGGTCAGGGCGACGCGGGCGGCGGCGGGGATCTCGCGCAACGCCTTGGCGGTGCCGGAGGCGGGGTTCTTGACGTGCTGGGCCTCGTCGGCCACCAGCAGGCCCCACGGGTGCCCGGCCAGCCGGGCCGCGTCCAGCCGCATGGTCCCGTACGTGGTCAGCACGAACCCCTCCTCGGCCAGGGTCCGGTTCGTGCCGTGGTAGCGGCGCACGGGCACGCCGGGCGCGAACCTGGTGATCTCGCGCTCCCAGTTGCCCAGCAGCGAGGCCGGGCACACCACCAGCGTCGGCCCCGTCCCTGCTCGATGCAGGTGGAGGGCGATCAGGGTGATCGTCTTGCCCAGGCCCATGTCGTCGGCCAGGCAGCCGCCGAGCCCGAGCGAGGTCATCCTGGCCAGCCAGCGCAGCCCGGCCAGCTGGTAGTCGCGCAGCGTGGCGGCCAGCGCCTCGGGCTGGGTGACGTCTTCGGGTTCGGTCAGGCGTTCGCGCAGGTCGCGCAGCCACGCGGTGGGCTCGGCCTGGACCTGCTCGCCTTCGACCTCGACGGTCCCGGTCAGGGCGGCGCCGAGGGCTTCGAGCCCGGTCAGGGGTTTGAGGTCGCGGTGGCGGGCCTTGCGGGCCAGGTCGGGGTCGATGAGCACCCATTGGTCGCGCAGCCGTACGACGGGGCGGTGGGCCTCGGCGAGCTGGTCCATCTCGGCGGCGGTCAGGCGCTCGCCGCCGAGGGCGAGCTGCCAGTCGAAGCTGGCCAGCTGGTGGCCGCCGAGGAACGTCGGCAGGTCATTGGGCGCGCCGTCGCGCTCGCCGATGACGGCGCGGACGCTGAGGCCGCGCACCAGAGAGCGGGGCCAGTGCACCTCCACGCCGGTGGCGGCCAGGCGCTCCGCGGCGCCGGCGAGCAGGTCTTCGACGTCGCCGTCGGTGAGGGCGAGCTCGTCGGGTACGGCGCTGTCGAGCAGCCGTTCCAGCCGGGGCCAGGTACGGGCGGCGCGGCGGATGGCCAGCGTCGCCTCGATCCTGGCCCGGGCGCCGAACCCGGGGTCGTGTCCCTGCCACAGGTCGGCGGCGTCGACGACTCGCGAGGGGTCGGCCAGGCTGTGGAGCTGGACGACGGCGCGGAACTCGGCGGCTTCGAGGTCGTCGGCCTCCAGCCGCAACGACAGCCGTACCCCGGAGTCCAGCCCGGCCGACACCTCCTCGGCCCACCGGCGCAGGTGCGGCACCTTGACCGGTTTGACGGCGGCGTAGGCGGTGGCGCCGGTGGCCCGCACGGCGCCGGGGGAGCGCGGCATGGCATCGGCCACGGCGTCCAGAAAGGCCCGGAGCAGCGGCTCGGCATCGGGCAGCAACGGTTCGTCCGCTTGCTCGAGTGGGATGGCGCGGGCCGATCCGGGCATGGCGTCGGCCAGTTCGCGGATGCGCTGCACGTCGGCGGCGTCCAGCGGGCCGGCGCGCCAGGAGTCGTGCTCGCCCGCCGACACCCCCGGTAGCACCCGCCCCCGGGTGACGAGCTGGAGGGCGACCAGCGCCGCCGCCCCCCAGAACCGCGCCGCCGGGTGGGCTTCAGGGTCGGTGCGCGCCCGGGCCAGGGCCGCCACCGCCTCGCTCACCGGGACGAGGGTGGCCGCCACCTCGCGCGTGCCCCCGTGTTCCGAGGCCACGGTCACGACGGCCGAGCCGCCGGGGTCGAGGAAGGCCATGCGCCCGGACCTGGGCGGGTCGCCGGGTTGGAAGAGTGCCGCGTGCCGTGCCAGATCCGTTGTGAGCCTCACGGCCGTACAGTGTACGGTACGCGGGGGGTGTGGTTTACCACAGTCCCAGAACGGCCGCCTGCCTCATTCCGGGCATATCTGATCTTCCCTAGCCTTGCTCGCATGACTGATTGGCTGGTTGGACTGATGGAGAGTCTCGGGGCGCCTGGGGCGGGGCTCGCGATCGCGCTGGAGAACCTGTTCCCGCCCCTGCCCAGTGAGGTGATCCTGCCGCTGTCCGGCTTCACCGCCGCCCGGGGTGAGATGGACCTGCTGGACGTGCTGGTCTGGACGACGCTCGGCTCGGTGGCCGGGGCGCTGGCGCTGTACTGGGTGGGGGCGCTGCTGGGCCGCGAGCGCACGCTGGCCATCGCCGCCAAGCTGCCCCTGGTGAAGGTGTCCGACATCGAGAAGACCGAGGCGTGGTTCCGGCGCCACGGCCGCAAGACGGTGTTCTTCGGCCGGATGATCCCGATCTTCCGCAGCCTGATCTCCGTACCGGCCGGGGTGGAGCGGATGCCGCTGGTGACGTTCACGCTCCTGACGACGGCCGGCAGCCTGATCTGGAACACCATCTTCGTGATGGCCGGGTATCTTCTGGGCGAGAACTGGTCGCTGGTGGAGGCGTACGTGGGCATCGGCACCAACGTCGTGATCGCCGTGGTGGTGCTGGCGGTCGTGGTGTTCGCCGGCGTGCGGCTGGCCGAACGGCGCAAGGGGAGGCATGCGACTCGCCGCTGAGGGGCTGCGGCTGCTGGGCGCGGTGACGCTGGGCGCCGTCACCGCGCTGGCCGAGCTGGCGTTCCTGCTGCTGGTTCTGCCGTTCCCGGGCAATCCGAACGTCGGCGCGGCGGCCCGGCGGCTGGCCCGGTTCGAGGCGCGCCGCCTGCGCCTGGACCCCGCCGCCCTCGCCTGGGACGGCGTCAGGCCGCTGGGGTACCTGGCCGCGCGGGTCCCGGTCGGCGTGCTGGGCGGCCTGGTGATCACCCTGCTCGGGTACGGGGCGGGCGCGGGCGTCCTGATCGCGGTGGCGTGGGGGCGCGGCGAGCCGTTCGACGGGATGGCGCCGACGATCCCCCTCGTGGCCTACATACTGCTCGCTGGATTCGTACTGCTATTTCTGGATTTGTCGGGCGTGGTGGGGGTGCACGCGCTGGAGCGCCGGCTGGCCGCGCGGATGCTGGGCCCGGACCCGACCGAGGCGCTGGAGCGCCGGATCGCCGAGCTGGCCGAGAGCCGGGCGGGCATCGTGGCCGCGGTCGACTCCGAGCGGCGCCGGATCGAGCGCGACCTGCACGACGGGTTGCAGCAGCGCCTGGTGGCCCTGTCGATGCTGGTCGGGCGGGCCAGGCGGGCGCGCCCGGAGCTGCTGGAGCAGGCGCACCAGGAGGCACAGCAGGCGCTGGCCGAATTGCGCGAGGTGGCCTGGCGGGTCTACCCGAGCGGGCTGGACTCCCTCGGGCTCGGCGAGGCCCTGGCGGGGGTGGCCGAACGCTCGGTCGTGCCGGTCACGGTGGCCTGCGAGCTGGCGCGGCGGCCGCCGATGGCGGTGGAGACGGCGGCGTACTTCGTGGTGTGCGAGGCGGTCACCAACGCCGCCAAGCACGCCGGCGCCACGCGCATCGCGGTGGAGGTGCACGAGGAGGGGGCGGCGGTGGTCGTACGGGTGCGAGACGACGGCTCGGGCGGCGCCAGTCCGGCCGGCGGTGGCCTGTCGGGGCTGGCCAGGCGGGTGGCGGCGCTGGACGGCAGGTTCGAGCTGAGCAGCCCGGCGGGCGGGCCGACGACGATCACGGCGGTGCTGCCGTGCGGGTGATCCTGGCCGAGGACTCCACGCTGCTGCGCGAGGGCCTGGTGCGGCTGCTGCTGGAGGAGGGCCACGAGGTGCCGGCCGCCGTCGGCGACGCCGGGGCGCTGGTTGCGGCGGTGGCCGCGTACGAGCCGGACGTCGTGGTGGTGGACGTGCGCATGCCGCCGACCCACACCGATGAGGGGTTGCGGGCCGCGCTGGAGATCAGGCGCCGCTGGCCGGCCGTCAGGGTGCTGGTGTTGTCGCAGTACGTGGAGAAGAGGTACGCCGCCGAGCTGATGAGCGCGGACGTCGAAGGCGTCGGCTACCTGCTCAAGGACCGGGTGGCGCAGGTGGGCGACTTCCTGGACGCGCTGGAGCGGGTGGGGGCCGGGGGAGCGGCGTTCGATCCGGAGGTGGTGCGCCAGCTGCTGGCCCGTACCAGCCAGGTGGACCCCCTGGCCCGGCTGACCGCGCGCGAGCGCGAGGTGCTGGAGCGGATGGCGCAGGGGCTGACCAACGCCTCGATCGCGCAGGCGCTGCACGTGTCGCAGAGCGCCGTGGAGAAGCACGTGAACTCGCTGTTCGACAAGCTGCGCCTGTCGCACACGACCGGGTACAGCCGCCGGGTGCTGGCCGTCCTGCACTTCCTGAAGTCCTGACTTCCGGCCAATATCCCCGTCTTGTACGTCGTCTCGGTCACCCTAACCTCCCCCACCTGGGAGAACACCACCGTCATCAGCGGCGACCCGCACACCGAGCCGGCCCGGCTCCGGCAGCTGCCGGGCAAGGACACCGGCATCACCGGCAGCGCCACCCTGGCCACCTCCCTGCTGCGCGACGGCCTGCTGGACGAGCTCAACCTGCTCGGCACCGGCAAGCGCCTGTTCGAGGTTAGATGCTCGCACTCTGCCCCACACCGGCCACGGCCTTTCCGCCCGCTCAGGCCGGGGCGAGGCCCCGTTCACCGGCGGAAAGGGCTGAGCGCCGCCGGTCATTCGCGCGGGGCGTCCCTGAGCAGGCCGAGGCGGAGAAGGCTCTGAGCGGTGGCGGTGACGGCGTCCTGGCTCGATCGCGGGGCCCAGCCGAGGACGAGGCGGGCCTTGTCGCTGCTGAGGTGGCGGATCCTGCCGAGGTTGGCGGCGGTCTCGCGCATCGCGGGGTTGCTCTCGGCGGCCTGCCGCACCACCTCGTCCGGCAGCACCTCGGTGGGCACCCGGTGGGCGGCCGGCCCCAGGCGCTCGCGCAGGGTCAGGGCGATGTCGTGCAGGGACACCACGTCCCCGGCGGCGGCCATGAACCGCTGCCCGGCCGCCTTCGGGCTGGTCATCGCCCGCAGGTGCAGGTCGGCGGCGTCGCGTACGTCGACCACCCCGAAGTACTGGCGCGGCACGCCGGGCAGGTCACCGTTCATCAGCATGGTGATCAGATTGATCGACCCGGCGTGGTCGGGCCCCAGCACGGGACCGAAGATGCCCACGGGGTTGACGACCGACAGCTCCATCGGGCCGCCCTGCCTGGTCATGAAGTCCCAGGCCGCCCGCTCGGCGAGCGTCTTGGACTTGATGTACGGGGCGACGCCGCCGTCGACGTCCGTCCAGTCGTCCTCGGTGAAGGGCCGCTCGGTGTCCGGGTGACCGTACCCGATGGCGCCGAAGGACGAGGTGACCACCACCCGGCGTACCCCTGCGTCGCGGGCGGCGCGCAGCACCCGGAGCGTGCCCTCCACCGCGGGCCGGATCAGCTCGTCCTCATCGTCCGGCGGGGCGGACGGGAACGGGGAGGCGACATGCCCCGCGTCGACCTGTTCGGAGGGCTCCGCTCTCTGCGCGACAAGGATTGACCCCCAGCGAGCCGCCTCTTGCTTTCCGGTCACGGGGGCCGGCGCCCAGCGCGGACGACCGTGTATGAGGGCGCGTCACTGGGCTGGGCTGGTGATGCGGTCGAGCCACTCCTGCAGGAGGTCCTGCTCCCGATCGGTCAGGGCGGTGGTCTGCGGCAGGACGGCACGCAGGGCGACCGCGGCGCTGACCGGTCCGGGCGACGCGGTCGCGGGGGTATCGGTGGTGATCGCGGTGATGACCGCCTCACGGGCCATGACCGACAGCTCCGGGTCCCGGCGGTCCCCGGGCATGTCGATCAGCGTGAGGGTCGTGCCGCGGCCGGCGGCCTGGACGAGGTTGGCGGCGCGTTCCTCGCTGACACGTAGCCGGCCCGCCTCGGCGATCCTGCGGATGCTTGCGGCGAGGAACTTCGCGCCGTCGACGGCGGCCTGCGGGGCCGCCCCGGGCCGGGGCTCGCTCATGACCAAGTACAAGGCCGGGTTGGCCAGGCCGAAGTCGACGTGCAGGTCCCAGCCGGCGCGCAGGTCCTCCACCGGGTCGGCGGTGGGTTCCAGGCCGGTCTTGGTGTTCAGGTAGGCCGTGAAGCCCTCGGCCGCGACCGCGTCGAGCAGGCCCCGCATGTCGCCGAAGAGCCGGTAGATGGTCGGGACCTGCACACGGGCGGCGGCACAGACCGTACGCGTCGACACGGCCTCCCGGCCGCCCTCGGCAAGCAGCTCGGCCGTGGCGGCGAGGATGCGCTCACGGGGGCTGCGCCCGGCAGCGAAGTCATCGGCGTCCATGTAGCAACGATAACAGTAAGCTGTTTGCACTTTTATTTTAGCGGTGCTAGCTTCATTCGTGTTAGCACTGAAACCGCCACTGCGGCGCCGAGAGCGCCCTGCCGGACGCCGGCTTACCGCAACCGAACCCACTGGAGGTCGTCGTGATCATCATTACCGGAGCCAATGGCCTGCTCGGCCGGGGAACCGTTGAGCAACTGCTCGTACGCGTCCCCGCGGAGCAGATCGCAGTGAGCGTCCGCGACCCGGAGAAGGCGCGGGGACTGCAGGAACAGGGCATCCGGGTCCGACGCGGTGATTTCACCGACCCCGCGAGCCTCGCCCACGCCTTCGAGGGGGCGTCGCAGGTCCTGATCGTGTCCGCCAACGCCACCGGGGAGGAGGCGGTCGGCCAGCACCTCACCGCGATCGAGGCAGCCAAGACGGCCGGCGCCCGCCGCATCCTCTACACCAGCCACATGGGCGTGAACCCATCCTCGTCCTTCCCGCCGATGCGCGACCACGCTGCCACCGAAGCGGCACTGCGCGAGTGCGGCCTGCCCTACACGTCACTGCGCAACGGCTTCTACGCGTCCACGACGCTGATGCTGCTCGGCGCCGCCCTGAAGACGGGAGAACTGGCCGTGCCGCAGGACGGGCCGGTCTCCTGGACCGCCCACGCCGACCTGGCCGAGGCAGCCGCGACCGCCCTGGCCAAGGACGGCTTCGACGGTCCGACTCCCGCCCTGACGGGCAGCGAGGCGATCGACTTGGCCGAGGTCGCGGAGATCGCCTCTCAGCTGACGGGGCGCCCGATCCGGCGGGTGGTCGTACCGGACGACGAGTACCGGGCTGGACTGGTCGCGCACGGTGTGCCCGAAGCCCAGGCGGACATGCTGCTGGGCATGTTCGCAGCAAGTCGGCAGGACGAGTTCGCCCACGTCGACCCGGAACTCGCCCACCTCATCGGCCGTCCACCGACGCCCCTGCGAGACGTCCTGAAGGCGGCGCTCACCCAGGCCGGGTGAAACGCGCGCTCCTGCTCCCCAGCACCTCCTGTGCAGTTGACGGCCCCAACTCGCCCTCCGGCATCGGGGCCGTCGTCATGCCAGGCATCGGATCAAGTGGAAGTGCGTCGGAGGACGGGGTCGGAGTGCTGTTCAGGCAGGAACCCGTGCCAGCAGGGCGCGGGTCTCGGCGACCACGCGTTCGTCGAATTCCGGCTCGCGCACGAGCATGGAGCCGTTCATCGGCCGGCCGTTTTCGTCGTAGTAGACACTGGTGCGGCACGAGTCGTCGGTGAGTACCTGGGTGATCACCCGGGCCGAAGGGTCGGCGTGCGCTGCCGTACCACCGGGTCGGTCACCCGCGACCAGGCCCGACGCAGAGTAAAGATCTGTCAGTGCAGTGGAACGTACGGCTCCCACAGGGCGGCGAGCGCCACCACGGCCGTGAGGGCCGTGAGCTGCATGACCACGATGCCATTCCGTCGGCGCCGAGCAATGACCACACTGACGATCAGGACGAAGCCCATGACTGCGTAAGAGCCGTAGGCGACGGTGGAGCGGAAGGTCATCTCCGCCTGCCACTGCGCGGGAGTGGGGTCTCCGCCCGAGCAGAGCACGGTGGCGCCGTCGCACAGCACGCCGCGGTTGCGTGCCCAGTGGATGGCGAATCCTGTGGCCATCAGCAGGGCCAGGTCCATGATCAGCACTGCGACGGCGGGGACGGTGTGCCTGGATAAGTCGTCCGTCTTCACGGGCTTGAGCCTAGAAGGTCCCGACGCGGTCTGGTTCGGGTGCGGAGTTGTGGGACGTGGGCGTTAGGTGCCGTCCTTGGCTGGTCGGTAGGCGGGTTCGAATAGTTCGATGAGGTTGCCGGCGGGGTCGGTGAGCAGGACTTGGCGTCCGCCGGGGCCGGCGACCACGTCGCTGCGGAAGGCGAGTCCCGCGGTACGCAGCCGGCCGATTTCGGCGTCGAGGTCGTCGACGATGAGATGGATGCGATTGCGGCCGCCGGCGGTGGCGTCAGCGGGCGTGGCGCGGGCACCGGAACTGGCCGGTCCGGACAGCAACAGCCGCAGCGGGCCGCGGGTGACATCGGCGAAGGCGGGTGCGGCGCTGGTGTGCAGGGCGAATCCGAGGTGGGTGGTGTAGAAGTCTATGGCCGCTTGGACATCGTCGACGATGTAGCGGACGCTGGCGAACTGGTCCGGTGGTGTCATGGCTGGACCTCCCGGTGTGGGGTGTGGGCAAGGATGGGCAGCAGGTACCGGATGCGGGTGTCGATCTCAGCGGCGGTACGGTCGAACGCGGGATAGCCGGCCCGGGCGGTGTCGTTGCCGGTGGCGGCCGGGTCGGGGATGCTCCAGTGCAGGCGTCGCGGGTGGTCATCGAACTCGGGGCAGACCTCGCGGACCTTGTCGCACAGGCTGATCACGTAGTCGAAGCGGCGGCCGGTCATCGTGTCCAGATGCCGCGGACGCTGGCCGGCGATGTCGATTCCGTACTGCTGGCGCAGCACACGCACGGCGTTGGGGTGCAGGCGTGGTTTGGGGTGGCTGCCGGCGCTGGTCACCTCGGCGCGGCTGCCGGTGCGGTGGCGTAGCAGGGCCTCCGCGATGGGTGAGCGGGCGCTGTTGCCGGTGCACACGAACAGCACGGAGGGTGCCGCCGAGTCTTCGGCCGCGATCGCCGGCTGGGTGGGGACCAGACGTAGCGCGGGATGCAGGGTGGTACCGGCGGCGGCCAGCGCGTGCGCACAGCGCTCCAGGTCCAGGTGGTAGTAGCTGTCGCGGCCGTCGAAGCTGCTGCGGCGGGCCACGACCAGCCCGCCGGAGCGCAGCAGCCGCAGATGGTAGGAGACCAGGTTCTGCGGTTGGTCGACCAGGGCTACCAGTTCCCGCACGCGCAGATCGCTGTGCGCCAGTTCGCTCAGCAGCCGCCAACGCACCGCGTGGGCGACCAGCCGGACGAACGGCGGTGGGACTGCTTGACCGGACAGCGCCATGGTCAGCATGATACGTCAAATTGATTTGATTGATATATCTGGATCGATGTACCTTCCGGGGTGCGTTCCGCCATCTCCCCAGAAGCACCGGCAACACCGCCCGGTTTCCTGCGTCTGACCGGGCACTCTGTGCGGTGGCAGTTGCTGAGTGAGCCGCAGCACCTGGCCATCGACGGCCGTACCGCTGGACATCACCCCGTTCTTCACGGTCAATCCCTTAGCTGGCCAACGCGACGAGTCGGTCCGGAAGACGACGCGCTTCAGGAGATGGCTCGCTCGATGCGGCAGAACGGCACTCGTGGCCGTCGGGCTGGTGCAGCCTCACATCCGGGATCTCAGCACGTCGACCTCGCACCCTGGCGAGGACGGGTCGAAGCCGTGCTCGACCAGCCAGCGGACCGCCAGCAGGCTTCGCAACGACCACCACGCGCGGATCACGTCGAGGTCGACGTGGGTGCCGTAGCCGACGACGACGTCGCCAAGGTGCTCCTCGTGTCCGAGCGTCAAGCTGGCGAGGTCGTACAGGGCATCGCCCTGGGCCGCCTCGGACCAGTCGATCACGCCGGTGATCTCGTCACCGTCGACGAACACGTGGGTGACCTGCAGGTCGCCGTGCGTGAACACCGGTGTCCACGGCCGGAGCGCAGCCTCGGCAACCCGGCGGTTGCGCGTGACCAGGTCGGTGGGAAGGACGCCGTTCGTGACGAGCCACTCGCATTCGCCGTCGAGGTGCGATGCGATCTCGTCGAGGCTCCGACCGGGCCATGGCGGCAGCGGCGCGTCGTGCAGCATCCGTGCGGCGGCACCCGCCGCGGCCCACGCCGCCGACGACGCGATCGACGGCTCGCCGAGGCGGCCGAGTGCCGTCCCTGGGAGGGCGGCGAGCGCGAGCACGGGCGGCTTGCGCCACAGGACCTCCGGAGTCGGGATTGGCGCCATAGCCATCGCCTCGACCTCGACGTCGGTGCGGGTCTGGTCAGCGTCGATTTTCAGGAACACGTCGCCGACGCGCAGGGTCGCGCGCTCGTGATGGGCGACGACGACCTCGACCTCCTCCACGTCGGCCATTATCGCGAGATGACCACCGACGTCGCCACGGGTTTATCGCGTGCGACTGCGCGGCTGACCGCGTCCCGCTGCCCCGGCGGCCTCGTGCACGACACCGACCGCTGACGGGCCGAGCACTGCCTCAGTCCGCCGGGCCTCGGCACGTGGATCGTGAAGTCCGAGCGGCATGTCGTCGCGGTCGGTGACCTCGACGCGACCGAGACTGTCGGTCCGATGACGTCGAGCGAGCGCTGTCGCGCATGACCCGGCGGTGCTCAAGTCGTCCGGTTGCACGTCGAACCACACTTGGCCTATGCCTTCGCGCGCCTGAATCGGCGATCTGGGGGCATTCGCTCGCTCGGAGTACGAATCAGCATGCGTTACGGCGCATAGGCATGCGACCTAGCTGACTCACTCACATCGGCAAGTCCGGATGCCGCCCGTGTCGCGTTTCGTCACTGGACAGGTGCTCGACTGCGCCGAGGAAGTCGCGGAAGGCCCGGTCGGTGCGGGTGGCGTCGCCGGTGGCGTCGAGGTCCATGAGGAGACCACGGATGACAGCGAGAACGAGCGTCGCGAGATCCGGCCGGCCGATGCTGCGCAGGCCGTCCTCGAGCGGCCCGAGCCAGTCGGTCGTCGCGGTGCGCCGGAAGTTGGGCCACAACTGCTGCTCTGCACTCTCGCGCAGCTGACCGAACATCCGCAGGTACGGCTGCCCGTCCGGGCCGGTGATGGAGGTCCAGGCGCGGTTCAGGGTGGCCGTGTACGGCTCGTCGGGTCGCGCCCGCAGGAGGTCGCCGAACGCGTCGAGCTGGCGTTGCCGCGCGTGCCCAAGGACGGCCCGCAGCAGGGCGTCGCGGGTGCCGAAGTGATAAATCAGCATGCGGGTTGAGGTGGCAATGGCCAGCGGCTCGAGCCGGTCGGGGAGGCCGTGCGCGAGGGCGTGATCTGCGCAGGCACGAAGCCCTCACCATCGCGCGGAATCTGCCAAAGCCGGTGAGCTGGGCCGAACTCGGCGCAGCGGTCGGCATATCCACCCAGGGCATCCACCAGTAATACGCTCGCCAGCAACTTTTCGTCACTCGCAGTCACAGGCGGACGTCATGACTCGACCTCCCGACAACACCCAAGTTGATCTTGGTGACAGTTATCCCTGGCAGATGACAACTATCTCTGTGAGTCTCAGGTCGTCAACTTCGGGTTGACGGTAGGCGACCGTCAACCTATGGTTGACGCATGGAAAGTACCGTACGTCTCCACGACCTGATCACCGCGATCAAGACCCGGCACCCCGACGGCGACCCCCTGGGCGAGCTGTCGGACGCGGTGACCTTGGGTGAGCACATCGGCGAAGTGGCCGACCACCTGATCGGCCACTTCGTCGACCAGGCCAGGCACTCCGGCGCCTCCTGGACCGACATCGGGCGCAGCATGGGCGTCAGCAAGCAGGCCGCGCAGAAGCGGTTCGTGCCCAAGGACGGCGGCTCCGGCTTGGCCGCCGACATGCGCACCTACTCCCGCTTCACCGACCGGGCCCGCAGCGTCGTCGTGAAGGCGCAGGAGGAGGCGCGGGCAACGGGCCACGACCACATCGAGCCCGGCCACCTGGTGCTCGGCCTGCTGCGCGAGCCCGAGGCGCTGGCGGCCGCGACCATGGTGGCACTCGGCGCGTCACTTGACTCGGTCAAGGACGCCGTCACGGCCGTGCTCGGGCCGGGCGGCGGGAACCCGCCGCAGATGATCACGCCGTTCTCCGTGCAGGGCAAGAAGGCACTGGATCTGACGCTGCGCGAGGGGTTGCGGCTGGGTCACGACTTCGTGGGCACCGAGCACATCCTGCTCGGCGTCCTGTCGCTGGAGGAGGGGTCCGTGGTGCGGGCGCTGGCGGATCTCGGCGTGACCAAGGAGCCGGCCGAGCGCGAGATCACACGGGCGATCAAGGAGATCAAGCAAGCCAGGGAATGATCTCCTTGATCGGGACAGAACGGGGGCCGGCGTAACTGTCGGTGGCCATCGGCAGGAAGGACGCCACCGTCTCAGGCCCCGTCAAGAGGAGTGGGGCAGTCATGAAGCAGGGATCCGGGTCTGCCGGCATCGACACCAACCTGACCCCGTACGGGGAGATCCAGCTACGGGACCGACCGCCGTCTGGACCTGACGGGCCTGCCCACTACGCCATGACGAACCCGGGGTGACGAAAAGCTCGCCCGATAGCCGCGCCAGCACATCCGCCGGTGTGTGTTTCGCTGGCGCGCATATCCCCCGGGAGGCCGGCTATCGGCTCGGGAGCGATCGTGGTAGCCCGAACGATGGGAGCACGCTGTTTTCGAAGCGGGTCATGGCGCAGATCCGGTCGCCTGCGAGGGTGAGGACGAACAGGCCGGTCCCGTGGCGGATGCCGGAAGGAGCGCGCAGGTAGGCTCCGAACGCCGGCTGACCGTTGGCTCGCGTCGGCACGAGGTCGAACCTGCGGCCTGAGCCGAACATGTCGGCGCAGAAGCGGGCCACGACGTCTCGGCCCTCGTATTCGAGGGGCAGCGGTGGCATGGACATGAAGACGTCGTCGGTCAACAGGGCCACCAGCGCGTCGATGTCGGCGGACTCGTACGCGCTGACGAACTTCGCCACGATCGCATCCTCGGCGGGTGAATCGGCGGCGGGAGGCGGTTCGCGGTCGGCGACCGTCAATCGTCGGCGCTGCAGGCCGGCGCGCGCCCGCTTGAGGGCGCTCTTGACCGATTCGACGGTCGTTTCCAGCATGTCGGCCACCTCGCTGGCGTGGAATCCGAGGACGTCGCGCAAGATGAGGACGGCGAGCTGGCGAGGCGGCAGGACCTGAAGTGCGGTCACGAAGGCCAGAGAGATGGATTCGGTCTGCTCGTAGCGGGCCTCCGGGCCGAGCGGCAGATTGATCGCACCTTCGAGGAGGGCGTCGGGATATGGCTCGAGCCAGACGATCTCGCCGAGCCGGGTCGGCTCGGGCGGTTCAACCCCGGGGATGTCCCACTCCTTGGCCGGGCGCCGGCTGGCCGAGCGAAGCGCGTCGAGGCACCTGTTGGTGGCGATCCGGTAGAGCCAGGTGCGGATCGAGGCGCGACCGTCGAACCCTCCGAGACCCCGCCAGGCGGACAACAAGATGTCCTGGAGGGCATCCTCGGCGTCCTGGAACGATCCGAGCATCCGGTAGCAGTGCACCTGGAGCTCGCGGCGGTGCGGCTCGGTCAGCGCTCGGAACGCCTCGCCGTCCCCAGCCCGCGCCCTGCTGATCAGGTCGGCTCTCGCCAACTCCACTTTGGCCACCTCTCTCCTGCACCGTGTCGCGCTTCCATCCTGTATGGACGCCGGCCGAGGGGCGAACGGGGCGGTTGATGAGCGCCCCCTTTCCCGACGTCGCGGCGTCTAGATCGGTGGTAGCCGACAACGCGGACAAAGGGAGAACCGACATGGGAAAGATCGTCATCAGCGAGAACGTCTCGCTCGACGGAGTCATCCAGGACAACCCGACCGGTGAGGACGGCTTCGGGCGCGGCAGCTGGTTCACCCGAATTGGGGACAAGGACCGCGAAGCGTGGGCCAAGATCGAGTTCGAGGAGGCGCTGGGGGCCGAGGCCCTGCTGCTGGGGCGACACAGCTACGCGTGGTTCGTCGCACGTGGCTGGGCATCCCGCAGTGGCGAGTGGGCGGACAGGTTGCGAAGCCTGCCCAAGTACGTCGTCTCCTCCTGCGCCCTCGAAGGTCCCGATTGGAACAACTCGACGGTCCTGACGGGCGACGTGGTGAAGGAGGTCTCGAAGCTGAAGCAGCAGGTGAACGGGGACATCGTCGTCTACGGCAGCGGCCGCCTCGCGCACACGCTGATAGAGCATGACCTCGTCGACGAACTGCGGCTGATGACCTACCCGTTCGTGGTTGGGGCAGGCGAGCGGCTCTTCGGTCAGACCAGCGGCGTGAAGCCCATGCGTCTGGTCGACACCCGCACCGTCGGTGACGGCCTCGCCTTCCTCACCTACCAGCCCGTCCGAGTCGCCTAGCCACCACGTCGGCGGGTGAGCGCCTCCTTCGGGTCACCGTCCGCCACCCTACGCGCCCCACCACGCGCGCAGGGTGGCGGCGCTTGACCCGACGGCAGACGCCGTTGGAGACGCCTGCCACCACGGTCTGGTCCGGCGCGGTTGCGTACCGGTCGGCCGCGTGGTCGATCAGCGCCCGCAGGAAGGCGACGTCGTCCACTCCCGCCTCCTCGGCGGTGGTGACGCCCCGGCCGTCGGCCCAGCAGCCGCCGTGGCCGTCGGGGTAGGCGATCACCCACCGTTGTTATCCAGTGAACATGAGTTGCACTGGCGCGCCCCGAACGGTGTTGGGCGCGCTGGTCCCCCGTGTTCTGGCCGCGTCCGGGCCCGGCGCATCGTGTGCGTGGTCCGGTGTGCGGTGGCGGGTTCCCTCACGCCCGGCAACACGCCGGTCGGCCTGGACGCTCCGATGCCCCGCACGATCGCTCTGGTCGTGCGGGGGCGGTGGCGTCCGTCGCCGGATCGGGTGCTGCTGGGCGCGTCTGCCGACGGCCACGGCGGCTGCGTCGTGGCGGGTGGTGTTGCGGGTCGCACTGGTCAGTGGGGCCTGCCAGTGCTGGGCGCCCCACTTGGAGGTGTATGCCGGATCGATGGCGATGATCGTGATGCCGGTGGCGTCGGCCATCGAGGTGAGCCGGGCGCGGAGTCTGCCGGTGGGCATGCCGGAGATGAGCTGCCGGAACCGCTTGTTGCGGCCGTGTTTCTCGCGGGTCTTCTCGGCGGCGAAGTCGAGGTCTTCGATGGCGATCGCGCTCACGCCGCACGAGCGCGCCCAGCGCAGCAGGCGGGTCAGGGCGTGGCGGACCTGGGCGTCGCGGTGCTCGGCGGTGCCGGCCAGGTCGTAGCCGAAGCGGCGCGGGTTGCCGATCGGGTTGCCGTGCACGTCCAGCCGCCAGGCGGCCAGATGATCGGCATTGGTGTCCACGCCGATCACGCCGTGGGCGAGCGCGGCGGACAGGGGGAGGGCCGGGGCCGGGGGGCGTTGCCAGGAGGCGGTCAGGTACCAGCGGCCACGGGCCACGTCCAGGTGGATGCGGTAGGCCACGGCACGGTTGGCTGCGATCCGGTCGGCCCATTCGGCGCCGCGGTGTGCGAAGGCCACCCGGCACCCCAGGGCGTAGCGGCCGTGCGGCGCGTTGGCCAGGTGCGCCAGCGGCGCGGGCAGCCGGATCGACACCTCGCCGTCGGGCGTGACGCGGATGGTCTCGTTGCCGTAGCGCTTGCCCGACTCGCCGTCGGCGTGCAGGAACCACCGCTCGGCCTCCCACCGTTGCCGCCATTCGACCTCGGTGAGCTGTGCGGCGGCAAGGTGGTGCCGGTTGCGGGCCAGCCGCTTGCCGCCCCGCACGACGCGCACCCGCCCGGCGTGGTGGTCGGCACGCTCGCGTGCCAGCCGGTCGGTCAGCACGTGCAGGCGGCGGGACTTGGCGAACCATTCCTGCGTGCTGCGGTAGCCGCCCGGCGCCCTCTTCGAACCCTTCGCCCGATCGGCTGAGACAGCCGATGCGCGATCGTACGGATACCTGCCTCAAGCGACTGGATGTGGGCCAGCTGGCAGCGCCGGGCCAGCGCCCACTGGTCATGGGTGGCCTTGGTGATGGCCCCGGCCCAGCGCGCCGAGGAGTCCGGCGTCAGCTCCCGCTTGCGCGCCGCCCACCTGTCGGGGGAGTGCTCCAGCCCATCACGGCAGCGCACCGCAAGATCCTTCGAGGCCAGCGCGCCGAGATGCGCGCCCACCAGCCGCAGCACCTGCTCATCCTGCAGGGTCAGGTCCTTGAGCCGGTCCCGGATCGCCACCCCGGACGGCCCGGCAGCCACGAACGGCGCCTCGATCGGCCGCAAGGAGCTGTCAGCCATGCGCGGCTGCCTCCAGCACCGGGCAGGCACGCCCGTTCAGCGACCGGCGGCCGCGCCACGAGGCTGGCACATCTCCAGCGGAAGCGAACCAGTGCGCCTGCATGACATGCACCCCACCCCGAGCTTTCACAGACAGTGACGATTAGACTACCAACATCTGACCCTGCTGGGTAGAACGTTTGAGCGATTCGCAGACACCACCCGTCGCTCAGATCCGCCCACGTCACCACGGACCGGCATCCGGCCGGGATAGACGGGGTGATCGAGCAGGCTCGGTCAGGACCAGAAAGGACGGGCGACCCGCCGCGCACGATCATCCTTAAGGCCGCGGGAAGAGACACGGGCGCAGAAGGCCCCAGACCGCCGATCGTCTCCACGGCGGTGCCGGCGTCGATATTGATCACGACCGTGCGCGGACCGGACCCCGCTCAGCCGGAACCCCCCGGGCGTGTCGCTACGAACAAGGGGTATGCCTGTATGACGACTGACCCCCTGCGCACGCCCATTCCGTCAACCTCACACGAAGATCAAAGCGCAACTACAGACGCACCATACACACTCATGCCTACTCAACAGCCAACAGTTCGCGACCCCCGGAGGTCCGCCTGCTGGCCGAACGTGGTCCACTCGCGCATCATCCAGCCGCCGGCCTCCGGGTGGTTTCCGTGCAGCACCAGCACGAGAGGCCTCGGGCCGCCACCCGAGGCCGCGCGCGGCAGCCGGATCGTGAAGCCACGCACCCGCCCCTCGATCGTCAGCTCACCGCGAACCACGGCTCCGTCGTCATTCATACGCCGACTCTGCCACCTGCCTGCCAAGCGCCGGCAAGACCTGGACCCCGCTACGTCCCGGACGACTGTTACGCGTCACGTGGCGTCCTCATTGTGAGCACGGCCGGGACCTTGATCTTCTGGCGGACGGCGACAACTTCGTGAGCATCACGCCTGCCGGCCCCGCCCGATGGCAGCCTCAGCCCGACAGCGGTGGTTACGGAGAATGAGCAGTCCCGCCCAGGCAGATCGCCGACTCTGCGCGACAGATGGAGGTGCCCAAGGGGCGCATGGCTGCGCGCAGATCACGCCATTCTGCTCCCTGCCGCGTGCACTACACCCCGTGCCGATGATTCCGGCAGCCAGGCCAGGTCTACTTGTGTAACGGCCGCCGTCCACAGCGCGGCAGGCACCGAGATGAGAGGGTAAAGCATGGGCCAGCTGATCTACTCGGCGATCGCCTCGGCTGATGGCTACGTCGAAGACGAGGGCGGCAACTTCGACTGGGCGGCGCCCGACGAGGAGGTGCTCGCGTTCGTCAACGACCTCGAGCGGCCGGTCGGGACTTACCTGTACGGGCGTCGGATGTACCAGACGATGCTCTACTGGGAGACCGCCCACACCCTCTCCGGCCAGCCGTCCTGCGTCCGGGAGTTCACCGGGATCTGGCAGGCGGCTGACAAGGTCGTGTTCTCAAAGACACTGAGATCGGTGTCGAGCGCCCGCACGCGAATCGAACGAGACTTCGACCCCGGCATGGTCGGGCAGCTGAAGCGTGCCACCGGGCATGACATGACCGTGGGGGGCGCGGACCTGGCTGGGCAGGCGATCAAAGCCGGCCTGGTCGACGAGCTGCAGCTGTTCCTGATGCCCGTCGTGGTCGGAGGCGGCAAGCATGCGCTCCCCAATGATGTCCGCTTGCACCTGGAGCTCCTGGACACGCACCGGTTCGCCGGCGGCGCCGTGTTCCTCAGGTACCTCCCGAAGTCAGCGTGATCATCGCTCAAGAGGACAACGTTGACGCACGCGCCGATCGTCCCGATCGGCGCGGTCATCTGGTTCGTCGATCTTGGCTGCACAGCCGCCCCGAACGGCGGATATCGTACGTTCGTCGTAGCCGGATTGTGACCATCTGTGATGAAACGTCGGCCCCGGCGAAGCACACCGGGTGCCCTGCGCGCCGCGGTCTCGATCGAGCAGAAGCGTCACGGCGAGCATGGCAGCGTCATCCTTGACCATCGCCGAAGGGTCTCGGCCGGCCTCATCCGATCTCCCCATAGCCATCAGGAGCGACGTTCGACCCGAGTCGGCGTCGACGCCGTCGCCCGCCGCGACCCCGCAGCCCGCCGCAGCACCAGCAACCAGCCCCGCTGAGAAAGGACCGCCGATGATCCGGATGCTGATCTCCATCGCCCTCAACCGGATCTCCGACGGCAAGGGCGGCGAAGTCTGCTGCAGCCGGCGACCTATAGGGAATCAGGTGAAGGTTTCGCCGCCGTCGACGGTGATGACCTGGCCGGTGATGTAGTTGTTGGCCATGAGGAAGAGGGCCGAGGCGGCGGCTTCCTCGGCGGTGCCGAAGCGGCCGAGGGGAGCGGTCGATCCGGCGGCGGAGATCGCGTCGTCGGAGTTCAGCCCCGGCAGCGAGCGCAGGAGTGGGGTGTCGATCCGGCCGAAGCGGACGGTGTTCACGCGCAGCCGTGCGGGGGCGAGCTCCACGGCGAGGGCCCTGGTGAGGGTCTCCACGGCACCGCCGACCGACAGCGGGGCGGCCATTCCGGGAGCGGGGCGGACCACGAGGATCCCCGAGCTGAACGTGAGTGAGCCTCCCGCGGGAAGCCGGGTCGCCGCCGCGCGGGCGGCAGCGAAGGCCGCCCAGAGGCGGGAGTTGAAGGTCGTGCGGATGTCGTCGGCCGACAGCCCGGTCAGGGGACCGGTGCCGCTGATGCCGCCCGCGGTGACGAGCACATGGTCGACGTGACCCGCCCTGTCAAAGGCCTCGGCGAGGATCTGCTCGTCTCCGCCGTCGCCGGGAACGTCCAGCACGGCGTCGTCGGGATCCTCGGCCGGGCTCGCGCTTCGCACCCGGGAGACGGCGGCCTTCAGCCGGTCGGGGTCGCGGCCGACCAGCACGACGCGGGCGCCGACCGAACGTAGCAGGACGCCCGCGGCCAGCCCGATGCCCGAGCTTCCGCCGATGAGGACGGCGGTCGTGCCGGACAGGGCGCTCGGCAGCGGCGAACGAACGGGGATGGGAGTCGCAGTGCTCATGGGAGAGCCTTTCGAAGAAATAAACCATCTGGTTGTTTTATTGCTCGGCTCGATACTGCCGTCTGGACGGAGAGGAGTCAACCGGATGGTTTAATTCGTTCATGGCCTATGACGCGGAGGACACCAGACGGCGGATCTTCGCCGCCGCCGCCACCGAGTTCGCCGAGCACGGCCTGGCGGGGGCCAGGGTCGACCGGATCGCGACGGCCGCCAGGGCCAACAAGCAGGCCATCTACCTGTATTACGGGAGTAAGGAGAAGCTGTTCGCCGCCATCTTGCGAGCGAAGCTGGAGGAGGTCCGCGTCTGCGTCTCCATCGATCCCGACGCGCTGGCCGAGTCGGTCGGGCAGATCTTCGACTGGTACCAGGAGCACCCGGAGCTGATCAGGCTGCTGCTGTGGGAGGCGCTGGAGGCGTGCGACGAACCCGACGAGGGCGAGTGGGAGCGCCGTGACGGTTTCCGCGAGAAGGTTCACCATCTCCTGGACGGAGGCGTGGCCCACCACCTTCCCGAGGACGCACGCGTCCGCGCCGCGCAGGACCTGCTGTTCACCGTCATGGGACTGATCGCCTGGAACTTCGCGGTGCCCAGGATGTGCCGCGTTGTCCTGGACGAGGAGACCGACCAGGCCGCCTTGGCCCGCCGCCGCGAGACAGTGATCGAAGCCGCTCGCAGCCTCGCCACCACCCTGGACGCCTCCAGAGCGGGGTCTCGGAGTAACACGAGCTGATGCTTGCGTGGCCGTGCCCTCGCGCGTCGATCGTGACCTGGACGGTCTGCACGGCGGCCGGGTCGGCGGGCACGCCCAGCTCGCGCGCCACCGCCGAGAGCTGCCGGGCCAGCTCGACGTCGCGCTCGCTCAGCCCGTAGTAGTCGTGTGTGATCGTGATCAGCCGCACGGTCACGCCGCCGTACCGCAGGTCGACGTCGGGGTGGTGGTCGTCGAGGCCGGCCAGCTCACTGATCGCGTGCACGAGCCGGGCGCCGGCCGCGAACGACCCGGTGCGCAAGTACGTGCACGCCCCCTCGCTCACCCACCCGCCAATCCTCGACACCGCCGGCCTCGTGGAACTGCCGTGCCGTGATCCGCTTTGTCACGCCCTCAGCGTAGGGCCGGCCATCACGGCAGGTGCCGCGTCACACCTTGAGGTCCGACAGGCGGCGAGTGAGGTAGCGGCGGTCGGCGTCGGTGACGGCCAGGGCGAGCGCGTGCCGGTAGGCGCCGGCCGCTTCGGCCGGGCGGCCGAGGCGGCGCAGGAGGTCGGCGCGGGTGGCGGGCAGCAGGTGGTAGCCGTCCAGCCGGCCGGAGTCGGCCAGCCGGTCCACCAGCTCGAGCCCCGTCTCCAGGCCCTGGGACATGGCGACGGCCACGGCGCGGTTGAGCTCGACGACGGGGGTGGGCAGCAGGCGGGCCAGCCGGTCGTACAGGGCGGCGATCTGCGGCCAGTCGGTCGCGGCCGCCTCGGCGGCGGTGGCGTGGCAGGCTGCGATGGCGGCCTGCACCTGGTACGGGCCCGCGGCGCGGCGGGCGAGCGCCCGGTCCAGGACGTCGAGGCCCTCGTCGATCGCGGCGCGGTCCCAGCGGGCGCGGTCCTGCTCCTCCAGGGGTACGAGGGTGCCGTCGGGGCCGGTCCTGGCGGCGTGGCGGGCGTCGTGCAGGAGCATGAGGGCCAGCAGTCCGCCCGCCTCCGGTTCGCCGGGCATGAGGCGGGCCAGCAGCCGGGCCAGCCGGATGGCCTCGCCGCGCAGGGCGGGCCGGTCCTGGCGGTCGTAGCCCTCGTTGAACAGCAGGTAGAGGACGCCGAGGACGGCCTGGGTGCGTTCGGGGAGCAAGTGCGGCGCCGGCACGCGGAACGGGATGCCCGCCTGCCGGATCTTGCGTTTGGCTCTGACCAGGCGCTGCGACATGCCCGATTCGGGCACCAGGAACGCCCGCCCGATCTCGGCCGTGCTCAACCCGGCCAGCGTGCGCAAGGTGAGGGCGACCTGCGCCTGCAGCGACAGCGCCGGATGGCAGCAGGTGAACATCAGCCGCAACCGGTCATCCGGGAAACCGCCCAGGCCGGCCTCTCCGAGCGACGCGCCGCCGTCCCGGAACCCGCCGTCCCGAAACCCGGCGTCCTCCGGGAAGCCATCGCTCTGCCGCAGCCTGGCGGCGGCCTCTTCGAGCCGGGCGATCTCGCGCAGCTTGGCGGCGCCGACGGCCTCGCGGCGCAGCCGGTCGGTGGCGCGGTTGCGGGCGGCCGTGGTCAGCCAGGCGCCCGGCCGATCCGGTACGCCGTCCCGCGGCCAGCGCTCCAGCGCCGCGGCGAAGGCGTCCTGGGTGCACTCCTCGGCCAGGTCCCAGTCGCCGGTGACGCGGATGAGGGTGGCGACGATCTGACCCCATTCGCGGCGGAAGACGGCCTCGAGGTCGGTCATAGGTCCAGGACGGGCCGGATCTCGATCGAGCCGTAGCGGGCCACCGGATGCGCCGAGGCGATCTCGACGGCCTCGTCCAGATCGGCGCACTCGATCAGGCTGAACCCGCCGATCTGGTCCTTGGTCTCGGCGAACGGCCCGTCGGACAGCAGCACGTCGCCGCCGCGCACCCGCACGGTGGTGGCCTCGGTGGCCGGCCGCAGCCCGACCCCGCCCTGGATGACGCCGCGCCGGGTCATCTCCTCGCTCCAGCCGCCGCATCCGTGCCGGGCGATCTCCTCGGGGACGTCGGACTCGTCGAGCCCGATCATGAGCAGGTACTTCATGCAGCCGAGGATAGCCAGCACCCCCGACAACGGCCTCCGAGCGGGGGTATCACATGAGGGAGACACGCAACGCATCGGATCGGGGGTTCGGGTGAGACCCGTGTACGCGGCCGCCGCCGTCCATGTGCCGGCGCCGCCGGAGCAGCTGTTCGCACTGATCATCGACTGGCCCAGGCACCAGGAGTGGATGTTCATGACCACCGCCCGGCAGGTGGGCCAGGACGTCATCGAGGCCTACACCGGCGTGTGGCCGTTCGGCTTCCTGGACACGATGACGATCACCCATTGGGAGCCGCCGGCACTGCTGCGGGTGACGCACACCGGCCGCGTGGTGCGCGGCCGGGGCGCGATCCGGGTGGTCCCGCACGAGCGCGGCAGCCGCGTCATCTGGGCCGAGGAGCTGCGCCTGCCGTTCGGGCCGCTGGGCCGGGCGCTGTGGCCGCTCGCCCACCCCGTCGCCGTCGCCCTGGTCCGCCGCTCCCTGCGCAAACTGTCCGCACTCGCGCTCAGCATGTGAACGGGAACCTGCGCGCGGCGGGCGGTGTAGGCAGGACATGGCTCCCCACACCACAGGCACGCCTCCCCACAGCACGAGCATGGCTCCCTGGACCAGACGCCAGGCGTTCACCCTGGCCGCCGCCGCGGCCGTCCTGTCGGCCTGCGCGGCGGAAACGCCCGCGAAGCCCGCCGAGTCCCCGCCCGCGGCCAGGCCCGCCGCCCGGCCCGGGCGCCTGTTCGCCGAGACCGCCACTGGGCTGGCCGTCGTCGACCTGGCCACCGGCAAGGTACGCGCCACCTACCCGGGCGCGGTCGCCGAGCCGCGCTGGGCCACGCTCTACCAGCTCCACGGCGGCCATCTGCGCACCTACCAGGCCGCGGAAGGCATTGTCATCGACGACGTCCGGGCGGCCGGCGAACAGATCAAGGCCGTCTCCGCCGGCCTGGCCGCGCTGGGCCCGCCGGCGGGGCCGCGTACCCGTACCAGAATCACGCTCGTGAGCGCCGGCGGCGAGTCGCGCGCTCTCGACCTGGACGGCAACGTCGAGCCGGAGGCGTTCTCGCCCGACGGCCAGGCGATGTACGTCCTGGACCGCCTGCCACCGGCAGCTCCCGACCGCTATCGGGTGCGCATGTACGACCTGACCCAGGGCACGATGGGCGCGCTGCAGACGCGTGACAAGCGGCAGATCTCGCCCGGGCAGGAGGAGGAGATGCGCGGCCAGGGTCGCCAGGCCGTCCTCGACCCCGCCCAGAACATCCTCTACACCCTCTACACCCACCAGGACGCCCACCTGCACACCCGCGATCTGGCCGCGGGCCACGACCTCAGCCCGGGAGTGCACGCCTTCGTGCACGTCCTGCACCTCGACCAGCGCTGGGCGTACTGCCTGGACCTGCCCGCCCCGTTCGGGCTCGGCCCGCCGCCGGCGCACACGCTGGCGTTGCAGGACAGGAGGCTGTACGTGTTCGACGCCTCCACCGGCCGCGCCGTCGTGGCCTCCACGGAGAAGCCGGCGATCGAACGCTCCGCGCTGCTCGGCAAGCTCACCACCGGCGAGGCGTACGCGACGGCCGGCGCGGGGCGCCTGTACCTGGCGGCGGGCACGCGGCTGGTGGCGGCCGACGGCGAGACGCTCGCGCCGCGGGCCGCCTGGGATCTGCCGGGCCCGGCCCGCGGGCTGGCGCTGCTGGGCGGTGAGCTGCTGGCCGGGGCGGGGGATCAGGTGCTGCGCCTGGATGCGGGCACCGGCGCCCGCCTCGGCGCGATCGCCCTGCCCGGCCTGCGCACGCTCCGCCACGCCGAGCCCGCCACCGGCTGATGATCTTCTGGTCAACGGCCTTGGATCCCCGGCTCCGATCGGCCGTCTGCTGAGGTCGTGTGCCGGGTGTAGAGCCGGTCCAGGTAGTCGGCGAAACGGCCGATCTCATGGGGAGGCCCGGTGTACGCCAGGTGGCCGTCAGGCCGGATCAGGAACAGGCGCGACCCGCGGGCGCCGTAGCGCGCGTGCAGGGTCTTCTCGCCGGCGGGCACGGTGTGGACGCGCATCTCGACCGGATACCGGCCGAGAAGGTCCTCGACCAGCCTGCGGTGGGCGGCGACCGCCGGCCCGGGTTCGGCTCCTTCGAACAGCAGCACATGGTGAGGGGTGCCGCCGATGACGTCGAACAGGTCGCCGGGCGCACCGTCCCGGGTGGCCTCGAAGCGGCCGTAGGGTGCGCGGTCGCCGGGACGCGGCCCCCGGGCGCGGCCGGAACCGCCGGCCACGGCCGGGCTGTGCCGGTAGCCGATCCAGGTCTGCGAGAACAGCCGGAAGACACCGGCTCGGACCGCCGGTAGCCGCGTCAGCGGTCCGAGCAGGCGGGCGGCGATGTGCGATCTGATCCACCGCGCGATCGGATGCCGCCGGGTTTCGAGTGCGAAGGCGCGGTCGGTACCGCGCAGCACCGCCGCGGCGACGGGGCGGCGCTCTGCCTCATAGGAGTCGAGCAGCCGCTCGTGCGCCTGCCCGTTGGCCGCCAGGGCGAGCTTCCAGCCGAGGTTGAACGCGTCGCCGATGGCCAGGTTCATGCCCTGCCCGCCGGCCGGGCTGTGGAGGTGCGCGGCGTCACCGACGAGGAAGGTGTTTCCGGCCCGGAATCGCCCGGCGATCCTGCTGTGGATCCGGAACAGGGCCGTCCACGCCGCGGCGGTGAGCCGGGCGTCGACGGAGAAGGAGGTGTCGAACCAGTCCTGGATCCGGGCCGAAGGCACGTCCGCGTAGGGCTCGTGGGAGGCCTCCTGCCGGGTGCCGGGCGGGGCGAGCCCGGGCGGGACGGCGCCGAAGAGCCGGTAACGGCCGCTTGCCAGGGGGAACATGCCGACGAAGCCGTCGCGGGTGAGGTTGAGGCGCAGCGTGCCCGCAGGCGGGCCCGCACCGGCGGGGAAGTCGATGTCCACGTCGGCGAGCAGTCCGGTCTGGTCGTAGGTACCGCCGGGGAAGTCGATGCCGAGAGCCCGCCGGACCCGGCTGCGTGCGCCGTCCGCGCCCACCACCCACCCGGCCGCGATGGTGTCGCGCACGCCGGTCGCGCGGCGCACCACCGCCCTTGCCCCGTCCGGGTGGTCGGACAACGCCACCAACTCGGTGTCCCACTCGATGCCGTGGCCGCGCTCGGCCAGCCACTCGACCAGGAGCCGTTCGGTGCGGTCCTGTTCCAGGCCCAGAGCGTACGGAAACGGCGTGCGGTCCGCGGCCCCCTGCCCGGCGAGGGAGAAGCCTCCTGCCCGGCGACCTCGTTCGAAGATCTCGACGCCGGTCGTTCGCACCCCCTGCGCCACCGCCCGATCGGCGAGTCCCAGCCGGTCCAGCAGCTCAAGGGTCCGCACGTGCAGGATGGCAGCGCGGGACTGGGTCACCGGCCCGGACTTGGCGTCCACGATGGTGAAGTCCACCTCATGGGCGGCGAGCACCGCGGCCAGCACCAGACCGGCGGGCCCGGCACCGACGATGAGAACCCGCGTGCGCACGGGCGGCGTCACCGGCCCCTCAACCGGCCCCTCATCGGCCCCTCATCGGCTCTTCGGGGGGAGGCGTACGTGCTCCGGCCGGACGCCCACGCCGAGCAGACGGCTCATCGCCTTCCGCACGAGCGGTATCCGGACGATCGCGCCGTAATCGGGTGCGGCCTGCGCGCGCAGCGCGCGATCGATGCCGAACCGCTGGGCGGTCCGCTGCAGCGCCTGGGTCGTCACCGTGGGCGCCCATCTGCGCCGCTGCACGGCGGCGGTCATCCGCTCCGGGATCGGCTCACCGGTGTGCTGGGCCCGCTGGAGGTGCCGGGTGAGGATGTTCGCGGCGGCGACCGCGTCCTGCACCGCGAGGTTGATGCCCACTCCCGCGATCGGCGACATGGCGTGGGCGGCGTCGCCGATCAGCAGCAGCCCGGGGGAGCGCCAGCGCCGCAACCGGTTGAGCCGGACTTCCAGGAATCTGGTGTCCTCGAAGCCGGCGAGCTCGCCGACCCGGTCGGCGAGGAAGCCGACGAGGTCGGCGACATCGTCGCGCAGTGGCTGGATCCCGGCGCCGCGCAGCTCCTCGTAGCCGCCCTTGCGGATCATGTAGGCGATGTTCCAGTACGTGCCCCGGTTGATCACCGCGACGGCTCTCCCGCCGGCCATGCGCAGGTGGTAGCCCTCGTCCGGGTCGGTGTCGCGGCGGGAGAGCCGGAACTGCAGCACGTCCATCGGCGCGCCGAACTCGCGGGGACGCAGGCCGGCCGCCCGGCGCACCGCGGAGTGCCGGCCGTCGGCGGCAACCGTCAGGTGCGCCCGCACGTGGTGGTCGCCGTCCGGGGTGCGGAACCGCACTCCGGTGATGCGGCCGCCTTCTCGCCGGACGTCGTACGCCTCGGCCTCCATGACCAGGCGGAAGTGCGGAAGGCGGGCGGCCTCCGAGACCAGCAGGTGGAGAAGATCCCACTGCGGGACGAACGCGATATAGGGATATTTCAGATCAAGGGTGGAGAAGTCGGCCACATCCACCGTACGGCCGTCGCGGACGAACCCGACCGTCGAGACCTTGTGGTGCGGCAACGCCAGGAACCGCTCGGCCAGGCCGAGCTCGGCCAGAACCTCGATCGTGGACGGATGCACGGTGTCGCCGCGGAAGTCGCGCAGGAAGTCGGCGTGCTTCTCCAGCACCACCACCTCGACCCCCGCCCGGGCCAGCAGCAGCCCCAGGACCGCGCCGGCAGGTCCGCATCCGGCCACGCACGCGGTGGCCGTCAGTGTCTCCGGGCCGGCCATTCCCCACCACCCCATTCTTAGTAGACGATAGCGTTCCTTATGGCCGGGCCAGAGTAACCGTCACAGGATTGAAGACGCAAGCGTCTACTATTGCGGGCATGGCAGGCAGCAGGACGCGAGAGCCGACGGTGCCGCAGAGCCGGCGACGCGGCACCGAACTGGAACGGGCGATCTATCGGGCGACCCTGCAAGAACTCGCCGCCGTCGGCTACAACGGCGTGACGATGGAGGGGGTGGCGCGACGGGCGCAGACCGGCAAGGCCGCCCTCTACCGGCGCTGGCCCTCCAAGAAGGACCTCGTCCTGGACGCCCTGCTCCGGGTGCTGCCCGAGGCCCGCGAGATCGCCCCGTCCGGCTCCGTCCGGGACAACCTGCTCGCCACGCTCACGATCATGGCCGGGACCCTCGCCGGCGAGGCGGCCCATCCCGGCCTCGGCGTCATGATCGAGGTGCTTCGCGAACCGGAGCTCAGGGAGGCGTTCGGCACCAGGGTCATCGAGCCCCGGCTGCGCCTCATCGAGGCGACCTTGCACGAAGCCGCCGCACGCGGCGAGATCACAGCCGGCGCGGCGCTTCCGCTGATCGCCCGGACCGGTCCCGCCCTGGTCATCCAGACGTTCCTGCTCACCGGCGAGCCCCCGGCGCGGGCGGAGCTGGCCCGGATCGTGGACACCATCCTCATGCCCCTGCTCGCTGGGCCGAGCTGATCCACGATCCGGCCCACCCGATCCACTGCGACGTCCGTCTGTTCGCGGGCCACCCGGTAGCGTCCGGCTAACGCGCGTGCGCCGCCTGGCGCGAGGCGTGCCGGCGGGTGACCGCCGTGGCGAACGCCGAGACCACCGGGTGCGGCCGCCGTCCGTCCCCGGCCAGCTCCGGCTGGAACATGGTGGCCAGGAAGAACGTGTGACCGGGCAGTTCGGCCACCCGCACCGCTCCGTCGTCGGCGTGCCCGGAGAACACCAGCCCGTGGGCGGCGAGCGTCTGCTTGTAGGACTCGTTGAGCCCGTAGGAGCAGATGTAGGCCTCCAGGGTGGTGGGCGCGCCGATGATCTGCTCGATCAGCGAGCCGGGCTCCAGCCGTACTAGGCCCTCGTGCCCGGCCAGCGAGCACGCCAGCGGCGTGAGCAGGAAGTCGCGCGGCCCGGCTCGTTCTCGGCGTGCGCCACGTCCAGAGCGCACACGTGCCGCGCGTACTCCAGCAGCATGTGCTGGAACCCGCCGCACGTGCCGAGGAAGGGGATGTCCTGCTCGCGGGCGACGCGCGCGGCCTCGACCGCGCCGGCCTCGTCACGGTACGGGCTGCCGGGCAGCACCCAGATGCCGTCGAAGCGGTCCAGCCCGGTCACGTCGGTGGTGGGAATCCAGTACGGGTCGAGCGCGATGCCCTCCCGCTCCCGCAACGCCTCGATGAGCAGCGGAATCCTGACATGCGAACGAACACTGGGGGAGCGGTCCCCCACAAGCGCTATTTTCATGCCCCCATCGTGACGGCCCCACCCAGTTAAGCGCCAACGATGAAATCTGCATCTGCTATAAGCATCACTGATGGACCCTCATCTGCTGACGACGTTCGTGACCGTGGCCCGCCACGGCTCCTTCTCCGCCGCGGCCGCCGAGCTCGGCTACACGCAGTCGGCGATCTCCCAGCAGATCGCCGCGCTGGAGGCCGACCTGGGGCTGGCGCTGCTGAGCCGCCGCCCGGTCGAGCCCACCCCGGCGGGCCGGCGGCTGCTGGAGCACGCCGGCCCGCTGCTGCTGCGCCTGCGGGCAGCGCGCGCCGATGTGCTGCGCGCCGCCGCCGTGCCCCGGCACCGGCTGCGGCTGGCCGCCACGCCGCTGGCCGTCAACCCGGTCCTGGCGCTGCGGCTGGCGCGGGCGCGCGCCGAGCAGCCGCGCCTGGAGGTGACGCTGCACACGTGCGGCCGGGAGGAGGTCGGCGCGATGGTCGCCGAGGGGGAGGCGGACCTGGGCCTGGCCGACGGGATCGCGGCGCCGAGCGACCCGTTGCGGCTGCCCGACGCGGGCCCCATGACGGCGGCCGGGGTGACGGAGGAGGAGCTGGTCGTGGCGCTGGACGCCGGGCATCCGCTGGCGGGGCGGGCGGCGCTGCGGCTGGCGGACCTGGTGGACGCGCGCTGGCTGCAGACGCCGCTGTGCCCGCTGGCGCGGTTGCGCGACCTGATGGGCGACGGCTTCCCGGTGGCGCTGGACTACCAGGGCGACGACGTGCACACGGTGGTCAACCTGGTGGCCGCCGGCCACGGCCTCACCCTCCTGCCGGCCTCCGCACTACCCGCCTGCGGGACCGCCGCTGATCGGCCGGTCGCGCTGGGGGTACCGCTGGCCGCGCCGCGGCTGGTGCACCGGGTCGAGCTGCTGCACGGCGCCCTGCCCGCCGGCCCGGCCGCGGACCTGGCACGGGCGCTGTCAGGCTGACCGCGATCTGTGCGGGAGATGCCAGCGCCGTCCCCCACGATGGGCCACATGAACCGCGCGCCGCGCCGACCGGCGGGTTCAGGCGTGCCAGTCCGTCACCCCGCCCGGCACCGGCGCGCCCGGATCGTACGGTTCGCGGGTGAAGATGAACGTGTTGAGGTCCAGATGGCCGGCGGCCACCTTCAGCGTCTCCCCGGCGTAGTAGCCGTCGAGCCCGAGCCACGTCCCGTCGTCCTGCGGCACGAACCGGGAGGCCCGCCCGCCGCCCCCGACCGGCTCCAGCGACAGGCCGCGTCCGGGCAGCAGCCGCAGCGCGTACGGCTTGGGCCCCCAATGCCACAACCCCGTCAGCGCCAGCAGGGCGGGATCGGCGGCGGCGGGCTGCCATTCGCCGGGCAGGCGCGGCTCGTACTCCTCCAGGATGTCGAGCAGGTCGGTCAGGAGGGTGCCGCTGAGCCCGGAGGTGGTGTTGGCCATGAACAGCACCCCGACCCCTTCGGCCGGCTCGGCCCACACGGTGGCCAGGAACCCGGGCATCGACCCGCTGTGCCCGGCCAGCCGCCGGCCGCCGGTCCTGGCCAGTTGCAGCCCGAGCCCGAACCCGCCGGTCCAGGCGTCGCCGTCGTCCACCTGCGCGGGTTCGCGCATCTCGGCGAGGCTGGCGGGGGACAGGACGCCGCCGGTGTCGCCGCCGAGGAAGGCCGCCCAGCGGGCCAGGTCGCCCGGGGTGGACCACAGCTGCCCGGCGGGTCCCATGGCGTCGGCGTCGTGCTCGGGCTCGGCCAGCACGACGTCGGCCCACGGGTGCACGGCGTAGCCGGTGGCGTGCGGGGCGCGGGGCCTGGGGGTGGTGGCGTTCATGCCGAGCGGGCCGAGCACCTCGGCGTGCAGGGCGTCGAGCCAGGTGGTGCCGCGCAGGCGGGCGACGAGCTCGCCGAGCAGGGCGAAGCCGAGGTTGGAGTAGTGGAAGCGGCGCCCGGGCCGGTGTTTGAGCTCGGCGGGGCCGAGGCGGGCGATGAGGTCGGCGGCGCCGATGCCGGGGGTGCGTTCCCACCAGGCGGTGGGCGGTTCGGCGGTCAGCCCGGCGGTGTGCGAGAGCAGCTGGGCGATCGTGAGGTGCCCGAGCGGCGTGCCGGGCAGGTGCTTGTCCAGCGGGTCGGTCAGGTCGAGGGCGCCTTCGTCGCGCAGCCGCAGGACGACGACGGCGACCATGCTCTTGGTGATCGACCCGATGCGGTATTGGGTGGCGGCGGTCGGCGGCGCCCCGCCGACGCGGCCGCGGCCGCCGAACCACGCCGTGCGCCCGTCGCGGACGATCGCGGCCGTCAGCGACGGCACCCTGCATTCGGCCTGTTCGACGGCCAGCCTGCGCAGCAGCGCGCGGGCCGTCGCGTGTCCCACCTGGTACATGAGCGACAAGAGTAGCCGTTAGATCAGCACGAGCCGCGGGCCGATCAGCTCTCCCTGGTGGGGCTGGGGATGGGCCTGGTCGTGGTAGTAGTGGCCGGCGTACCAGACGACGACGTTGGCGCCGTTGATGCTCTCGCCGTTGAGGAAGCGGTTGAGCGCGGCCCGGTCGCGCGGGCCGGGGTTGCCGTCGTCGAGCTCGCGCGGGTGGTGGCGCAGGAACCACAGGTCGGACACGCCGTAGGCGTCGGCGGTGCCGTCGAACTCGCCGGGGTGGATCTGGTAGCCGCGGCCGGACGCCTTGTCGCGTACCTGCCAGTACAGGGCGGGGTGGCGGCGCTTGCGGGAGGTCTCGCGGATGATCGGGACGGGTTCGGGGATGAGGGAGCCGGTGTCGTCGATCTGCTCGATGACGTCGTTGCCGGCGCCTTCGACGTCGAAGTCGAGCCGCCAGTAGGCGTGGTGGCGGTGCACCAGGCACGTCATCGGATTGGCGGTGGCGGCGAACCCGAACCGGGGGGAGATGTCGCCGTTGTCGGCCAGCCGCCAGTCGCTGGCGTAGCGGTACCAGCCGGCGGCCAGCTCGCTGACGATGCGTAACTCCTCGCCGTCGTGGTGGAAGGCGACGCCCTGGAAGTTGCCCGCGTCGGTGGCGGGCCGCTCCAGGATGGTACGCGGCGCGCTCTCGCACAGCCGCCACCCCCAGCCGACGGGGTCGTGGCCGGTGGCGCTGAAGCGGGTCTCGAAGCTGACATCGTCGCGGAAGGTGGTGCCTTCCTCGTACTCGACGTTGAGGACGGGCACGTGCGCCTGGCGCAGCACCAGCCGGCCGCGGTAGCGGACGTTGCGCAGTTCGACGCCGCCGCCGACGCCGGGGTTCTGCGGCGCGGAGGCGCGCGGGCGCACCACGAGCAGGTCCCACAGCTCGGTGTCGCCGCGGTGGACGCGCACGCGGACCTGGTCGGGGCCGCCGCGGTCGGTCAGGGCGTCGATGCCGTCGGGGACGGTGTGCTCGCAGTCGTGGTGCATGCGCACGTTGACGCCGGCCGGCGTCCAGTCGACGCTCCGGCCGGCCAGGTCGACGGCGACGATGCGGTGCCGCAGCCCGGTGGGCTCGCCCGGCGTGTACAGGCCGAGGGCGGGGCGGCGCACGGTGGTGCCGTCGGGGTTCTCGGCGTCGGCCAGCGGCGGCATGGGGCGGTAGACGACGACGTCGTCGCCGGCGGGGAAGCGGGGGTCGGCGCGCAGGATCGCCGCGGCGGCCAGGAGTTCCTCGCGGCTGGGCTGGGGGCGCCAGGCGCTGGGCCGCAGCTCGGCCCGCTCGGGCCGGTCCAGGGTGCCGCGCAGCTCGACGGCGCGGTTGCCGGCCGGGTCGAACACGACGGCCTGGAACGGCGCGTTCTCGCCGGGGTCGTGGCCGAGGCCGGGGGCGAAGGCGACGGTGAGCCGGGCCGGGTCGGCGACCTCGAGCGCGGCCAGCGCCTCGGGGTGGTCGGCGACGGCCTGGCGCAGCCGCTGGGCGCTCAGCCCGGTGCGCGGGACCGCTTCGATGGTGACGCGTACGTCATCGCTCATGCTGTAACTCCCCTGGGGGTGCGGGTCATCGGGAGGGGGTGCGGTCGAAGGCGTCGAGGATGAGGCCGGTGGCGTCCAGGTCGCGGGCGGTGGCGCCGAGCCGGGGCACCTCGATGGGGCCCGGCCAGGTGTGGCCGCCGCCGTTGACGGTGTACAGGCGCAGTGTGGTCCCGCCGGGGCAGGATTTCCAGCCGCGCAGGCGTACCTGCTGGTTGTGGGGGGTGGTGGTGCGGCCGGTGCAGCCGAGCGCGGCCGCCCAGTCGTCGGCGCTTTGCTCCACGGGCGGCAGCGTCACGAGGTCGGCGAGGGCGCGCAGGTTGCCGGTGGCGTCGCGGAGGGGATGGCCGCCGCGGTAGGGGACGATCCGGTCGGCGGTGCCGTGGAAGGCGATGATCGTGGCGGGGCCGGCGCCGGGGCAGGGACGCGCGATGGTGAGCCCGGCCACGGCGGCGACGCCGGCCAGGCGGCCGTGCGCCGCGCAGATGAGGGCGGTGGCCATGCCGGCGCCGTAGGACATGCCGGCGGCGAACTCGCGGCGGGCATCGACGCACAGCTCGCGCTGGAGGTGGTCGAGCAGCGCGGTCAGGAAGGCGGTGTCGTCGGGGCCGGCGGTGCCGGGCAGCGTCCAGGCGAAGCGGCCCTCGGCGGCCTGCGGGGTGGCCACGATGTAGCCGCGGCGGGCGCCGGCCTCGGGCAGCCGGCTGTAGGCGGCCTGCTCGGCGGCCGAGGAGCCCAGGCCGTGCAGGTTGAGCAGGACGGGGTGGGGGCCGCGCCCATCGGGCACCGACAGCAGGAAACCGCGCTCCAGGCCGCCGGAGGCCAGCGTGTGCCGGCCGGGCTCCAGCGGGTGGGCGCCGGCGCAGCCGCTGGTGGGGGCGGCCTGGGCGGGCGGGCTCGGCGGCGGCGGGGCGGCGCCGCAGCGGGCGGCCAGCAGCGCCGCCACCACCAGGGTGATCACGCCTTTGGCCATCGGTGCCTCCCCGTCCGCCCTCGCCCCAGTCTGCTGGAGGCCGCGCTCGCGCGCGAGCGCCTGGCGATCGGCTGGTCTAACCTGAGCCCGACAAGGGTGAGCATGGAGGTGTTCGGGTGAATCGGGACGAGGGCGGCGCGACCCTGGACGCCGTCCTCGAGCGCATTGTCCGCAAATGAGTAACGTGTGATCGTGCGTATCCCCCCAGGTGAGGGCTTGATCCCCGCCATCGGCTACATCCGCGTCTCGATGATGCTGGAGGAGAAGATCTCTCCGGACATCCAGCGGGCCGCGATCAAGGAGCTCGCCCGCCGCCGTGGCTATCGGGTCACCGACTGGGTCGAGGACCTCGACGTCTCCGGCAGGACCTTCCAGCGGAAGATCATGAAAGTCATCGCTGATGTCGAAGAAGCCAGGGCCAAGGCGATCCTCGTCTGGAAGTACAGCCGCTTCGGACGCAACCGGACCGGCAATCAGCTCAACCTCGCCCGCGTCGAGAAGGCCGGCGGTGAGCTGGTCTCCGCGACCGAAGAGGTCGACGCCCGTACAGCGGTCGGCAAGCTCACCCGCGGCGTGCTGTTCGAGTTGGCCGCGTTCGAGTCCGACCGGGCCGGTGAGCAGTGGGGCGAGGCATTTCAGAACCGTCTTGCCCGTGGACTTCCTCCGCTCGGCGCCGCCCAGTTCGGGTACATCAGGCGCGGCCGGGTCCGTCACCCGCTCTATCACGACAGGACTCTCGCTGCGCCCGAGGACGGCAGAGAACGGTACGAGCCGGACCACGCAAGCGGTATGGCTGGCATCCTCGCGGACTTCTACGACCGGTGGATCGCCGACCGGAACTTCTCTAGCCTGGCCGACTGGGCGAACGCTCGCGGCGCCCGGACCACAACCGGCGGGAAGTGGAGGCCGGGCGAGCTGACGCGGGTGATGGACCGGGGTTTCGCAGCCGGTCTGATCTGTGTCCACCATCGTGACTGCCGGTGTGCCAAGCCGTCGAGCTGCCGCAACAAGGAGTACCACCCCGGCGCACACGACGCCGTGATCAGCATGGAGACGTGGGAGACCTACCGGAGGTACCGAAAGATCACCTCGGCTCTGCCGCCGCGTGCCCGGAGAGCCGTCTACCCGCTGTCCAAGCTGCTGAAGTGCGGCTACTGCACCAACACCATGTACCCGCTCAAGGTCAACCACAGCGGCCGCATGGGGTGGGTGTGCGGGTCGATTTACCGCAAGCGCTACGACGCCCCAACCTGCGGCACCCGGTTTGTGACGATGGAGGCCGTCGAGGAAGCGGTTCAGCAGGCGCTCGTCGCGTGGCTGCCAGACATCGAGGCCGCGGCCGCTCTGGCGGCGGCCGGCCTACGGGTGGTCACAGAAGTCGAGGATTCCCAGCCGGAAGTGCTTCGCCGTGAGCTGGAGCGGATCGACAAGGCCCTCCAACGGCAGACCGAGCTGCTGATCAACGACGTGATCCCGCAATCGTCCTACGAGCCGGTGCGTGACAAGCTGCTCCGCGAACGCGAAGCGGTCCTGGCCGCGCTTGCGGAGTTCGAGGACCTACCAGAGCCGATCGACCCGATGGACTGCGTGCCGGTGATCGAAGGGCTCGTCCAGGAGTGGGACAGCCTGCCCTCTGATCGGCTGCGGAACATCCTGGCCGAGGTGATCGACCACGTGGACGTGTACCGGCAGGATCCCGCGACGGCGTGGATCGTCGTCCACTCGGCGTGGGGGGACAAGAGGCGTCGCAAGCTGCGCAGCCGTTTCAGCAAATGGCAAAGCCGCGAGACTGTGGGATAATCCGGCGATCTTGAAAGGAGAACTATCGGCTGAAATGAGAAACGGCCCGCAGTGCGGGCCGGTCCCGTGAAGTAACCAACTTCATCGCGATTGCTATCCCTGCTCGCAAGCTTGGCGGCTACCGGAGCGGGGTGCGTCGCGTTGCCCCCGTGGGGGCCTTGCTCTTGGAGTAGAAGATAACACGCCTGCCCTCGGTTTGCGAAAAAACCGAAGTCGGGGCGCGTCGGCGCACGTCGGCGCACACCCCCGTCACGCCCTCGATCCAGCCCATCCCCATGGATGGGCGAAGAATTGCACCCACCCGCGCCGCGTTCCTCGACGCGGTGGACTACCTCGCCCGTACCACCTGCAATCGCCAGCGGCACCGCAACCTCATGCGCCTGGCGTGGCAGCTCGCCACCCGCACCGACGCCACCATGATGACCGTGCCCAAGCGCGGCGCCACCTGGGACGTGCTCGCCGAAGAGGTCGGCGTGTCCCGCCGCACCATCGCCTACCTCCTCGCGTGGATGCGCGAGCACCAGCTGCTCATCACCGTCACCACCGGCTCTACCCCACGCACCCGGCCAGGCAGCCTGTGGGGCCACGTCGACGACGGCCTCGGCAACCTCGCCGCGGAGTACTCCCTCATCGTCCCGGCCGAACTGCTGGCCAACGACGTCGACGAGCTCGAGGCGGCGGAGCCCGAAGAAGAGGAAGACGTTCCGTGGCCGGTCGATACCGTCGCTGAGCGCCCTACGTTTTCCCACGTCAGCGGGCATGTGGAAGAAGTTTGCACCCCCGCTGTTTGGGGTTGCTCTTCTGAGAGATCTTTCCCTAACGCGAGCGCGCGTGACAGCTCCGAGACCACGGGCCCGACGCGCTCGTGGCCACGCCACGAAACGCCCCGCAGCAGGAGAGACCAGCTCGCAGCGTGCGAACGGCTTCGCCAGGGGAACGCGCTGACCCTCGGCATCCTGTCGGCGAAGGACCTGCGGTCGCTGCTGCGTCTCCTCTTCGTCGCTGGGTTTACCGTCGCTGATGTGGAGCACGCGCTGAACCGGATGCCGGACGGGCAGCACTGGGGCGACATCGACCCCGGCCGCCTGGCGGGCACGGTCGAGCGCAAGCGGGGCATGCGTGCCCGGATCCGTCACCGCGTGGGGTTGTGGGTCGATGCTGACGGTGCGCCGCTAGCCCGGTCGGCGTCGCAGCAGGCCGAGGACGCGGAGGTCGCGATGTGGCGGGCTCAGGAGCGTCGACTGAGCGTCATCTGGGGCACGCCCGAGTCGGTCGACCAGGCCGCGCCCGTGGTCGACATGGGGGAGTGGCGGACACCGCCCGCGGAGTACCTGGCCGTCCGGGCGGCGCTGCGGGCACTGAAGGAGGGCGCGTGATGGGCAGCTCGTCGCCGCAGGTTCCTCCGCATCTGCTGGACCTGGCTGGCCGGTTCTTCGACGCTGGGTGGGGCCACGCGGATGTGCTGCACGCGCTGAACCACTCGCCGGACGGCGCTCCGGTGTGGGGCGATCCGATGCGGTGGGAGGTGGCCAAGGCCCGGCTGCGGCTCTGGATGGACGGGTCGATGCGGCCGATCCTGTCGCGGTCGCAGCACGTTGCCCGCGCCAACTCGGCGAGGATGCGAGCGCAAACGCTGGCGCGAGCGGCGCGGGCCCAGGCCGAGCAGCGGGCCTCCCGCGACCCCGCGGCTGCGGTCGCGCGTGCGAGAGAGATCCTGGCGAAGGTCTTGCCGGGGGCGGCTGAGCCGCTGGCCAAGCGTGCGGAGAAGGCGGGGACGCGTGAGGATTGGGAGCGGTGGCGGCGGTTGGATGAGGCTGCGGCGGCTGCGGTGGTGGCTGGTACGGCGGCTGAGGCGTGGGAGCCGGAGCCTGAGCCGGTGGTGGATCCGGAGGAGGAGGCGCGGTTGCGGGCGGTGCGTCGGGCACGTTGGGAGCGCGCGAATCGCAGGGGCGAAAGCGGCACCGGTTGACGAGCAAAAGGGATGAAGCCCGGGGGCGTGGTTCGCAGGATGGTACGGCCTGCTGCACGCGCCCAGGCCAGCCGCAGCGCTAGGACGACTTGGCCTGCTCCTCTGGCGGATCGTCAACGAACCTAGCGGGCGGAATTGCCCCCTCTGTCGACGCTGCCGACTCATACTCTTGGCGCTCCAGCTTCGTGTACTTCAGGTCCACGCCGGTCAGGTTTGCGGCAGACAGATTCGCGCCAGTCAGGTCCGCGCCGAACAGGTCCGCGCCGGCCAGGTCGGCACCAAACAGGTCCGCGCCGGTCAGGTCCGCGCCGGTCAGCTTCGCGCGGGTCAGCCGCGCGTCGACCAACTCCGCACGGGATAGCTTCGCGTGGGTCAGTATGGCGTCGCTCAGGTCCGCCTCTTCCAGCTTCGCACCGGTCAGGTCCGCCTGATCGAGCGTTGCTTCGGTTAGGTCCGCGCTGGTCAGCTCCGCGCTGGTCAGATTTGCGCCGGTGAGATCCGTGCCGGTCAGATTCGCTTTCACCAGGTGCGCGCGGGGCAGCTCAGCTGCGATCAGTATCGTGCTGGCCAGATTCGCCTGGACTAGGTACGCACTGCTCAGGACCGCATTGCCTAAAAACGCGTTGCTTAGATCTGCCCCGCCCAGGAGTGAGTCACCCAAGTCTGCGGATCCGAGCTTTGCGCCTGTCAGGATCGCGCCAGTTAGGTCCGCGCCAGCTAGGTCGGCCCGGCGCAGATCTGCGTCAGGCATATCTGCTCGACCGATTACCGTGAGAGCGGCCTGCACATCAGCTCGCACTTCAGGGAACCTTGTGCCGCGCAGATCCTGCGACTTTCCGTCTTCCTCCACTTGGGGGGGTGGTGGTTCAGGGTCACGAACATACCCGCGTACAAAGGCCGTCAGGACCTCCTGCACAGTGCGGTGGTCGCGTTCGGAGTCTCGGGCGATGTGCTCAAGCGCGTAGATGCCGCCGATGCGGATGTGCAGGTTGTCCACGTCGCTGAGTTGTTGGATCGCTTTGGTGTAGCGGTCGGTGACCTGGCCCTGCTCGGTCAGCTCCAGGGTCCGGGTTGAGGTCTGCTGGGTCAGCTCGACAGTCCGGCGCGCAGTTTCGGCGTTGCGGGCCGTGTAGTACACGGCGGCCAGCGCAACCACACCGGTGGCGATCGCGAGTGCCCGCCCGCGTACGGCATCGGCGGCGGTCGCGAGGTCCTTCTCCGCGAGCTTGGTGACGTCCACGTCGAGGTCGACGACCCATCGGGCGCCGGGCCCCAGCACCCAGACGAGTCCGGCGAGGAGCAACACAGCGGCCACGAGCAGGATCGTGCCCTGGGAGGGCAGGCGTCGACGCTTGTCCGTCATGCGCTGAGCGTAGAAGCCTGGTCTTGCTGTGCGGTTGCGATCGGCCTGTTCCGCTATCGCAAGGGGCATCGCCAACTTGCTCTTGCGAAAGCTCTCTTGCTTGCACCTATGAGTGGCCAGAATCGCGTGTGAGCGCCTCTGATCGCTCATCTCGCAGATGAGGCCGGCGCGCTTCCTGGAGGGCTCAGGGACGCGCTGAGACGCGTGCTGTGGCCCTACGCCTGAACGGTCGCCAGGCAAAGGCCAAAAGCAGGTCCCGCCAGAGAAGGTACAAGGAACCAATCTGTGGGCCCACAATTTCTGGGATCAATCATTTCCGTAATCACCCTCGTAAGCATCAGAGGGATCACCGTCTACGGTGAAAGAATCGTCTACTCCAGCTTGGTCCAAAAGTTCATAACTATCAAGTACTAGATGACACACAGAACAACTGAAGTACTCCGCGCCAATTGTGTGCGTTACCAGCACATCGAAATCTTCTTCGGAGTACTGCTCATAAGTTGTTTCCGTATCCGTTATATCTTCCCCTTCAATGGTACCCATAGAGCCGCATGCCGGACACGCTGCCGTTCCGCTGTAGCTTAGATGTCCTGTTAGGACCTGACTGGTCTGCCATTCTGCCGCAACGCGGGCTGACAGGGTTCCTTCACGGCGTTGTTGTAGGCGTTGCTTGGCCCTCTCGATAAGCATCTCAGTTCTATGTTCGACATTCTTGCTATTTTGTTCAAGATGCTTCGCTACAACGCCCTCGCGATCTGATCCGACAAAGTCATCTATGTCTCTATCAAGTGCCGTTACTAGCACGGACGCTAGCGCCCAGAACTTTGGCCACCAGGCATGAGGGGGAATCGCCATGAATCCAGCACCGCTGCTGTGCAGGTACTCATTACGAGCCTGGCTGAAGCGAACGGCTTCGTTCAGACTGAAAGGCTTAAAGGCTTTATGGCACCTACTGAAGAGAGTTTTCGCTTTGACCGATACGAACCGCGCATCTCCTTCGATGAGGCCGCTAGCCATGAGAAGATTTGTGCCGTCTTCAGTTGGGTCTGCGATAAGGAGCGGCGAGACTCGTGCCAGAGCGGCTTTTGCCAATAGCTCCAAGGAGAGCGACGCCCATAGCGCTTGTTCGTCGAATGAGCGTGCATCGTCGTCCATTGCTCTATTGATGAAAAGTTTGGCCTTCACCCATAGCGCTTCGTGATCATACGGAGGAATCATGAAACCTCTTGCGGAAGATAGTAGCTGATCCTTTGGAGTTCCCGGTCGAGATCGTCAGCGGCAGAGGATCTAGCGTGAAGCACTTTTCTGTTGGCTATCACGAGAATCTTCTCTGGATCATCCCATATGCACTCGGAGGCGTCATCGAATTGCTTCTCAAAGTACTCGACGGTCTCTCTAGCACGAGCGTCGCACGGTACCATGCAGCCGGGATCGTAGCGATAACCCGTCTTTGTATAGGCCGTAGAGAAGAAGCTATCGCTGCCTATGGAAACGAGAAATACACCGTGAACCACATGTTCTGGTGGATAGAAGCTATATTTACCCCAGCGTTTCGGCCGCCATAGACGTGTAGACGTACTATTAGATTCCCTGCAGGTGAGTATAATTACATCAGGTGGCGTTACTAGATGGGCTCCATCGGTGTGAAGAGGCTGCGCGCCTACTCCGTAGGTGGCACTAAGCGACTTAGGTTCCGCAGCCTCTTGGCTGGTGGGCTTGAGAGTAGTGAGAGACGGACTTCCCCGGCGATTAGGTACTTGTCCGTGGCCATGTAAAAGTCCCCACAGGTGGCCAGTTCGAGGTCACCACTGGTGGCCGGTTTAGGTCCCCACTTCTGCTTCGCGTTGTCCGCGTGTCGTGAGGAGGGGTGTGCCCTGAGCGGTG